>DASZTU010000220.1:0-19446 GCA_035547975.1 Devosiaceae bacterium
GGCTTGATCTGCGTCAAACCAAGCGCACCGGCGGCTCGCTACGAGATGGCCGGTTCCCCCCGGAGCAGAAGGATTCCTCCCGTGCCCGATCCCCTTGTCGTCGAGCTCTCGCGGCTGCAGTTCGCCGCGACCGCCATGTACCATTTTCTCTTTGTGCCGCTGACGCTCGGGCTGTCGTTCCTGATCGCCATCATGGAAAGCGCCTATGTGATGACGGGCCGCGAGGTCTGGCGCAAGGCGACGCTGTTCTGGGGCACGCTGTTCGGCGTCAACTTCGCGATGGGCGTCGCGACCGGCATCGTCATGGAGTTCCAGTTCGGGATGAACTGGAGCTACTACAGCCAATATGTGGGCGACGTCTTCGGCGCCCCGCTCGCCATCGAGGGCCTCATGGCCTTCTTCCTCGAGGCGACGTTCATCGGCCTCTTCTTCTTCGGCTGGGACCGCCTGCCGAAGGTCGGCCATCTCGCCGTCACCTGGCTGATGGGCCTTGGGGCGAACTTTTCGGCCCTCTGGATCCTCATCGCCAATGGCTGGATGCAGAACCCGGTCGGGGCCGCGCTCAACCCCGACACGATGCGCATGGAAGTCAACGACTTCATGGCGGTGGTGTTCAACCCCGTCGCGCAGGCCAAGTTCGTGCACACGGTTTCGGCTGGTTATGTCAGCGGGGCGGTGTTCGTGCTTGCCATCAGCGCCATCTTCCTGCTGCAGAAGCGGCATCGCGACATTGCGCTGCGCTCGATCGTGGTCGCGGCGAGTTTCGGCTTCGCCTCGGCTCTCTCGGTCGTCGTGCTTGGCGACGAGAGCGGCTACCTCACCACGGAACACCAGAAGATGAAGCTCGCGGCCATGGAGAACATGGACGTCACCGAGCCCGCGCCTGCCTCCTTCACCCTCCTTGCCATTCCGACGGGCAGTGGCACGTTCGAGGTCAAGATCCCCTGGATGCTGGGCATCATCGCGACCCGCTCCTTCGACCAGCCGGTGCTCGGGATCAGCGAGATCGTCGACAACGCCAAGGCGCGCATCGCCAACGGCCTCGTCGCCTACAAGGCGCTTGCCGCGATCAAGGCCAACCCAGAGGACCAGGCGGCGCGCGCGACGTTCGCCGCGACGTCGAAGGATTTCGGCTACGCCCTGCTGCTCAAGCAGTTCCGGCCCGACGTCGAGAACGCAACTCCTGACGAGATCGACAAGGCCGCCCAGTCGACAGTGCCCGATCGCTGGTCGCTGTTCTGGAGTTTCCGCCTGATGGTCGCGGTCGGCTTCTTCTTCATCGCCTTCTTCGCCTTCTGGTTCTGGCAGGCGAGCCGGCAGCGACTCGAGAAGCACCGCTGGGCGCTCTGGCTCGGCGTCGTCGCCCTGCCGTTGCCGTGGCTCGCGATCGAAGCGGGCTGGCTCATCGCCGAGTTCGGCCGGCAGCCCTGGGTGGTCGAAGGCGTGCTGCCCACGTTCTACGCCGCCTCGGGCCTCCACTGGTGGGACCTCGCCATCAGCCTCGGCTTCTTCGTCACCGTTTACACCGTGCTCGCCATCATCATGGTCTGGCTCATGGTGCGCCTCATCAAGGCCGGCCCGAAGGACGAGTTCCTCGAGGCGGACGCCGAAGGCTTCACCGCCGTCGAAGCCCAGCCGCAGCCGGCCGAATAGGAGAATTTCGATGCATTCCGTTCCCCTCGACTACGAAACGCTGCGCCTCATCTGGTGGGGCCTGCTCGGCGTATTGCTCATCGGCTTCGGCATCCTCGGCGGCATGGATCTCGGCGTCGGCGCCCTCCTGCCCTTCGTTGCCCGGACGGACGAGGAGCGGCGCGTGCTCGTCAACCTTTCGGGCCCGACCTGGGAAGGCAACCAGGTCTGGCTGGTGCTCGGCGGCGGGGCGATCTTCGCCGCCTGGCCGGCGATCTACGCCGTCTCCTTTTCAGGCTTCTACCTCGCGATGATCGCGGTGCTGCTGGCCCTGATCCTGAGGCCCGTCGGCTTCAAGTTCCGGGGCAAGGTCGCCGATGCGCGCTGGCGGGTGGTCTGGGACTGGGCCCTCTTCATCGGCGGGTTCGTGCCGGCGCTGATCTTCGGCGTGGCGGTCGGCAATGCCCTGCTCGGGGCGCCGTTCGGCTTCGACGACAACCTGCGCGCGAGCTATCAGGGCAACTTCTTCCAGCTGCTGACGCCTTTTGCGCTGCTCGCCGGGCTTACAAGCCTTGCCATGCTCGTGACCCAGGGCGCCGCGATCATTGCGCTCCGCACGCCTGAGGCGATGGCCGAGCGGGCGCGCGAATACGGCAAGATCACCGCACTTGCAACGGTCGTGCTCTATGTCCTCGGCGGGCTCGCCTGCCTCTGGCTCGTGGGTGGCTATGAGATCACCAGCGCCGTCGACCACAACGGTCCCTCCAATCCCATGGGCAAGACCGTCGAGGTCGTGACCGGCGCATGGATGCACAACTACGCGGTCTATCCCTGGATGCTGGCGGCGCCGGCACTCGCGATCCTCGGAGCGCTCGGGGCGTGGTTCGGACTCGACCGGCGCCAGGGGGTGCTTGCGCTCCTCGCCTCGAGCGTCACGATCCTCGGGGTCATCGCCTCGGTGGGCCTGTCGATGTTCCCGTTCCTGTTGCCGAGCTCGCTCGACCCAAAGGCGAGCCTCACGGTCTGGGATGCCTCATCGAGTCAGATGACGCTCTTCATCATGCTCGTCGTGACGGTCTTCTTCATGCCCATCATCCTCGCCTACACCGCCTGGGTCTACCGCGTGATGCGCGGGCCCGTGACGGGGCAGAGCCTCTCCCGCAATCCCAACGCCTACTGACTCGCGCAAAAGGAGAACCAGCGATGTGGTATTTTTCCTGGATCCTCGGGGTGGGCCTCGCCTCCACCTTCGGCATTCTCAACGCCATGTGGTTCGAGATGAAACAGGACCGGGCGGCCGTGGCCGTCCGGGTCGACGAGCGCTGACCTGGTATCGATCGGGGGCGGGAGCATCTTGCGCTGAATCAAGTTGCTGCCGCCCGTCTCGCGCTAGTCATTTCCGACAGCATAGAAGGGAATGCCCATGAACCCCGACAACAACCTCAAGAAGCTTGTCCTCGAGGCACTCGACTTCGAACCCACCATCGATTGCAGCCACATCGGCGTGACGGTGCGCGACGGCATCGTCACCCTCTCCGGCCACGTGCCGAGCAATGCCGAGAAGCGCCAGGCCGAGATTGCTGCCGGGCGGGTGCCCGGCGTCAGGGCCGTGATCGACAACCTTTTCGTCGAACTGCCGGGGCGGGTGCAGACCGAGGACGAGGTGCTCGCCGAGCGCTGCTACAACCACCTCGCCAACAATCCCGCCGTGCCTCTCGATCGCATTCATATCGGGGTCAAGGCGGGGGTCGTGACGCTTCATGGCGATGTCGACGATACCCATGCCAGCCGCGCGGCCGAGGTCGACCTGGCTGAGGTCGAGGGCGTGAAGCGCGTCGTCAACGAACTGGTGCTGCGCCCGCCGGTGCGTGCCGACCTGGTACGCGACCGGATCCGGCAGGCGCTCATGCCGATTTCACCGATCAACGCCGAGAGCATCGAGGTCCGGGCCACCGGCAGCTGCGTGATCCTCAAGGGAGCCGTGAATTCCTGGCACGAGAAGGGGGTGGCGGAGAGCGCCGCGCGCTCCGTGCCCGGTGTGACGGCGATCGACGACCAGATCGTGGTTCTCTAGGGCAGGGCGCCTCCCCAGCAAAAAGCCCCACCCCACCGGAGCGGGATGGGGCTTTTCCTTTGCGCTGCCCTCAGGCGCGGGCGGCGTCCTGCGGCGTCTCCCACTCGGAGGGCGCGATCACGATCCCCGACAGCGGCTCGATCCACGTCAGGTGGTCAACCACGCCCTTGACGCCCGGAACGTTTTCGGCGGCGACCTTCATGGCCATCCGCTGCCGCTCGTCGAAAATCATCCCGTCGAGGTCGACGATGCCGTCCCGGACGTTGACGCGGACCGTCGTCCGGGCGCCCCACTCGTGTCGCGCCAGTTCGGCCCGGACCGCGGCGGCGATGGCGTCATCGCTGTGGGTTTGGGAATTGGCTTCCTGCGCCTGGCGCACCAGGGCCCGCACGAGATCCGAGCGGGAGATGATGCCGACCATGCGCCCGTCGCGCATCACCGGCAGGCGCTTGACGTGGCGCGCCAGCATCGTCTCGACGGCGTCCTCGAGTTCGGCCGACGCATCGATGGTCACGGGATCGTCGGTCATCACCTCGGCGACCTTGCGGCCGTGGCTCTGGACGTATTCGGCGGCAAGCCTGCCGGGAGTGGCAAAGAACGATCGCCACCCGGCGCGCTTGACCTCGGTGCCGAGCTCCGCACGCCGCAGGAAATCACCCTCGGTGAGCATGCCGACGACCACGTCCTGGTCGATGACGGGGAGGCCGCTGATCCCGTGGGCAACCATGAGGCGTGCCGCCTCCATGATGTCGGCGGTCGGCGAGATGCCGATTGCCGGCTGGGTCATCAGTTCTTCGACGCGCATGGTATTCTCCTTGTGGCTCAATGGTGCTTCGGCCTAGCCCGCCTGGTGCGGGCCCGCGTTGATCGGCATCAAGCGGCGGCCCGGCAAGGGGCTATGTTCCTCTTCTGTTCCGTGCTAGAAGCACCTCATGGCCCAACGATCCGGCAGCGCCGATCTCCCCCTCCATGGCGGGTATGTCCCGAAATGGCTCGCCGAGCGCATGACGCGCCTCGGCGCGGTGATCGCCCAGGCAATCGTCATCGAATACGGGCGCGAGGAACTGCTCAGCCGGCTGGCGCATCCCTTCTGGTTCCAGTCGTTCGGCGCCGTGATGGGGATGGACTGGCACTCGTCCGGCATCACGACGAGCGTGATCGGGGCGCTCAAGCGCGGCCTCAAGCCGCTCGAGCACGAACTCGGGCTCCATGTCTGCGGGGGTCGCGGCAAGAATTCGCGGGCCACGCCGACGGAGCTGATCGAAATCGGCATGCGTACCGGGCTCGACGGCGAGACCCTGGCGCAGACGAGCCGGCTCGTCGCCAAGGTCGACAGCGCTGCGGTCCAGGACGGGTTCGAGCTCTACCTCCACGGCTTCATCGTCGCCGACGACGGCCAGTGGGTGGTCGTGCAGCAGGGGATGAAAGGCGAGGCCAAGGCCGCGCGGCGCTATCACTGGCACTCCGAGGGGGTGGAGAACTTCGTCGAGCAGCCGCATGCGGCGATCGAGGGGGCGGGGCAGGGGCTTATCGCGAACCTGACCGACCGACGCGCCGCCGCATCGCGCGAGGGGCAGGTGCGGCTCCTCGCCGAACTCGGCCCCGACCGCATCGTCCGGGAGGTCGCCCTGCTCGAGCCACGGCCGGTGCGGCGGCCGAATACCGAGCCGCTCCTGCCGCACCTCATCCTCCCCGATCACCACGAGGTGCGGCCGGAGGACGTGGTGCTGAAGCGGCTGCACGCGAGCCTCGCGGCCGCCGCCGACCGGGGGCCGGCCGATTTCGCCGGGCTGCTGATGGTCCCCGGGGTCGGCGCGCGCACCGTCCGCTCGCTGGCGATGGTGGCGGAGGTCGTGCATGGCGCGCCCTACCGCTTTTCCGACCCCGCACGTTATTCCTTCGCCCACGGCGGCAAGGACGGGCATCCCTTCCCGGTGCCGCTCAACGTCTATGACGAAACGATCCGGGTGCTGAAGTCGGCGGTGCGGCAGGCGAGGCTCGGCGCCGGCGAGGAACTCGCCGCGATCCGGCGGCTCGATGCGCAGGCGCGGCTGCTCGAGGGACGCGCGGAGGGCCCGGCGTTCGAGGCGATTCTCGAAGAGGAGCGTGCGGCGTCGCGCAGCTATGGTGGGCGCACGGTTGCGGACGACATGGCGGAGGCGGCGCGGCTGCGGCGGCAGCGCCCGTCGCGGCGGGTGCCGCCGGCCGCAACGCGGCAACCGGACCAGCCACTCCTGCTTTAGGGCAGGGCTCCTCACCTCTCCCTTCTGGGGAGAGGGGAGATGTGGCGCGGCTTCGGCTGGTCGGGGCTTCCACAAGGGAGAGGTGATCTGGGGCGAGGTTTCGCGGCCGCCCTGCCGCCGCCACTGTCCCGCTGGCGCTGCCGCCGGCCGCAACGCCGCAACCGGACCAGCCACTCCTGCCTTAGGGCAGGGCTCCTCACCTCTCCCCCAAAAGGAGAGGTGAGATGTTCCGCCGCGCCGCCGCCGCACCCGGCCCGCCGGCTCTCGACGCGCGGAAAGCCGCCCTGCTATAGACCCGGCGGGCGCGTCGCGAACCGCGCCCGGTTGGAGGAAAGATGCATATCCTGGTTATCGGCGCCGCCGGCATGATCGGCCGCAAGCTCACGGCCGCCCTGATCAAGTCGGGGCGGTTGCGCGGAAAAGACATTTCGAAGCTGACGCTGGCCGACGTGGTCGAACCGCAGGCGACGGGCTTTGCGGACGAGACGCGGGTCGCCATCGACATCTCGGCGCCGGACAGCGCAAGGGCGCTCGTCCGGGGGCGCCCCGACGTCATCTTCCACCTCGCGGCGATCGTTTCGGGCGAAGCCGAAGCCGATTTCGACAAGGGCTACCGGATCAATCTCGACGGCATGCGCTTCCTGCTCGAGGCGATCCGGCAGGAGGGGCTGAAGCAGCCCTACGTGCCGCGGCTCGTTTTCACGTCCTCGATCGCGGTGTTCGGGGCGCCGTTCCCCGACGCCATCGGCGACGAATTCTTCTCGACCCCGCTCACGAGCTACGGCACGCAGAAGGCGATCGACGAACTTTTACTCGCCGACTACTCGCGCAAGGGTTTTGTCGACGGCATCGGCATTCGCCTGCCGACCATCGTGATCCGGCCCGGCAAGCCGAACCTCGCCGCCTCGGGCTTCTTCTCCAACATCCTGCGCGAGCCGCTCTCCGGCAAAGAGGCCGTGCTGCCGGTATCGAAGGATGTGCGGCACTGGTTCGCGAGCCCGCGCGCGGCGGTCGGTTATCTCGTGCACGCCGCCGAGCTCGATACACAGAAGCTCGGCTGGCGCCGGTCACTGTCGGTGCCGGGCCTCTCGGCGACGGTGGGCGAGGAGATCGAGGCGCTGCGGCGCGTCGCGGGCGACAAGGCCGTGGCGCTGATCCGCGAGGTCCCCGATCCGACGATCATCCGCATCGTCGACGGCTGGGCGCGCAATTTCGATGCAAGGCGGGCGCTGAGCCTCGGCTTCAAGGGGGATGCGAGCTTCGACGAGATCATCCGCATTCATGTCGAGGACGAGCTCGGCGGCAAGATCGGGGGCTGAGGCGGCATCCAGCATCCGCCCGGCCGCCGTTGACCGCCGCGAAAGCATTGTTGGCTAGCCTTGGGCCGATCGGAGGGAATCGGCCATGGGCTACGCCAGGATGCAGTTGCGGGCGGCGGCGACCGCCTTCGTCCTTTTCGCCATCTCGAGCTTTTTGCTGTTCCTGCTGGTGCGCGGGGTCGGCAACATCACCGCCGTACTGCCGCTCCCCGTTCGCCTCCCGGCCTATTCGCCGGGGGACACGATAGGGGCGCTGCTCGACCTGAGGCCGGTGATCGCCCTCGCCGCGGCGACGCTCCTGGTGCTCGCCGTGCTGATGATCGTGCGCAACGCCTTCCTCGACCGGGCGGTGCATATGTTTGCGAGCATGCTCACGCTGCTGCTGGCCTCGAGCGTCGGGGTGATCGCGGGCTTTGGCGCCTATCTCTCGGTGACGCAGCGCCACCTCGTTTTGCCGCAGGGCGCGCTGCCGGTCGTCATCTGCCTTGCGGCGCTCACGGCGGGGAGCCTCATCGCGCTCGCCGGGCTGCAGCGCTCGCTGCTGCTCAGGACGCTACTCGCGCCGGTCCTGGCGCTCGGCGCGCCGATCCTTTTGATGTGGGGCGGCTGAGGCGGGCCGTTATTCCCGCGCGGCGTTGAGAGCGCGCATGGCGCTCGCGCCGCCGCCCAGCGCCGACAGCGCCGCCGCGACGATGCCGGCGCGATCGAGCCCGGCTTCCGCGTACATGTCGCCCTGGCTCGACTGCTCGGTGAAGCGGTCGGGAATCATCAGCGGGCGGAAGCGCAGCTTGCCGTCGAGATAGCCGTTCAGGGCGAGGAAGCTCGCCACGTGGCTGCCGAAGCCGCCGAGGCCGCCTTCCTCGATGGTCAGCAGCACCTCGTGCTGATTGGCGAGATCGGCCACCAGCTCCTCGTCGAGCGGCTTCAGAAAGCGGGCGTCGGCAATGGTCGGGTTGAGACCGAGGCTCGCCAGCTTTTCGGCCGCCGCGAGGCACTCGCCGAGGCGGGTGCCATAGGAGAGAAGGGCAACCGTCGATCCCTTGCGCAGGATGCGCCCCTTGCCGATCGGCAGCACCTCACCCCGTTCCGGCAAGTCGACGCCGATGCCGTCGCCCCTGGGATAGCGGAAGGCAATGGGGCCGTTTTCATAAGCGGCGGCGGTCGCGACCATGTGGCGGAGTTCGGCCTCGTCGCCCGCGGCCATCAGCACGAAGCCGGGGATGGCGCCGAGATAGGCATTGTCATAGTTGCCGGCGTGGGTGGGGCCGTCGGCGCCGACATAGCCGGCGCGGTCGATGGCGAAGCGCACCGGCAGGTGCTGCAGGGCCACGTCGTGGATGACCTGGTCATAGGCGCGCTGCAGGAAGGTCGAGTAGATGGCGCAGAAGGGTTTCAGCCCCTCGGCGGCGAGCCCGGCGGAAAACGTCACCGCGTGCTGCTCGGCGATGCCCACGTCGAAGCAGCGGGTCGGGAAGAGTTCGCCGAACTTGTCGAGCCCCGTCCCCGATGGCATCGCCGCCGTCACGGCGACGATCCGGTCGTCGTGGCGGGCCTCCTCGATCAGGCTCTCGGCGAAGACGGCGGTGTAGGAGGGGGCGTTTGAAGGCGCCTTGGCCTGTGCGCCGGTGATGACGTTGAAGCGGGCGACGCCGTGGTACTTGTCGGCGGCATTCTCGGCCGGCTCGTAGCCCTTGCCCTTCTTGGTGATGACGTGAACGAGGATGGGCCCATCCTCGTCGGCATCGCGCACATTGGCGAGGACCGGCAGCAGGTGGTCGAGATTGTGGCCATCGATCGGGCCGACGTAATAGAAGCCGAGCTCCTCGAACAGCGTGCCGCCGGTGAGCCATGAGCGGGCGAATTCCTCGGTGCGGCGGGCGGGCTCGTGCACGAAGGGCGGCAGCGCCTTGACGATCTGCTTGGCCGTGTTGCGGATGCCGCGATAGGCGGGGCCGGAGACGAGCCGCGCGAGGTAAGCGCTCATGGCGCCGGTCGGGGGCGCGATCGACATGTCGTTGTCGTTGAGGATGACCACGAGCCGTGCGTCCATGGCGCCGGCATTGTTCATCGCCTCGTACGCCATGCCCGCCGACATCGCGCCGTCGCCGATCACCGCGACGACGTGGCGCTTCTCGCCCTTGAGCTGGCTTGCGACAGCCATGCCGAGCCCGGCTGAGATCGAGGTCGAGGAGTGGCCGGCGCCGAACGGGTCATAGACGCTTTCGGCGCGGCGGGTGAAGCCGGAAAGCCCGTGCTTCTGGCGCAGCGTGCGGATGCGGTCCCGACGGCCGGTCAACACCTTGTGCGGATAGGCCTGGTGGCCGACATCCCAGATGATTCGGTCATCGGGGGCGGCAAACACCGCATGGAGCGCAATCGTGAGCTCGATCACGCCGAGCCCCGCGCCGAGATGGCCCCCGGTCACCGACACCGCATCGATCACCTCGCGGCGCAACTCGTCCGCGAGCTGCTTCAGCTCCTCGCGGCTCAGCGATTTGAGCGCGTCGGGTGTGTCGACCGCGTCGAGCAGGGGGGTGAGGGGCTTGTCCGTCATGCCGATTGCTGGCCGACCAAAGGGTTTCGTCGAGATGTAGAGCGCGGCACAAGCCCGCGCAACGGGAACAAGGCCTTCGATTCCAAATCGGTTGCAATTGGGGCAGGAATTGATCGCGCCGCGAGATTTTGCCCGGGCTGTGTCGGGCGTGCCTATGGATCAGACGATTGCCGGCGCCACTCAGCGCGAGGCGACGAGGAGCGAGCCGCCAGGGCCGAAGCGCGTTACGCTCATGTGGCCGCCGCTGTCGCCGTGAAAGCCGAGCCGCACGACCATGGGCCCGAGTTCGGTGGCGGGGCTCAGGTCGGTGGCGTTCGGCTCGGTGAACACGGCGAAATTGCCGGAGTTCATCGCCGACGGCTGGACGAGGCTCGCGCTGTACTCGGGCGAAACCAGGTGCGGCTTGCGGGCAACGAAGCTCACCGATGAAATGGAGGCGAGGCGCTGGGGCGCGGTCTGCTGGCTGTTGCGGCGGTCGGCCGCGTAGCTGCGCAGCGCGGCGTTGCCGATCGGCGTGCCGACCGAGTTGGTGAGGGCCGTGGCGTTCGAGCCCATGGCGATGGCGCCGGTCGTCTCGTTTTCGATCAGTGCCTGGATCTCGCGCTCGGCGGCTGTGCCGCGGCCGATCGGCGCGTAGGCGGTAACCGGCAGGTCGGCCGTCCGGCCGGGGCTTGGCGGCTCCTCGATCGAGGCAATGGCGCCGAGCGCGCTGGATGGACGGCCGGGGAGGGTGCTGGAGGCGACCCTGAGATCAGGCGACCTGGGTGCGGGAACGGGGGCCGAGGACCGCGCGCTCGCGGCTGCGGCCGCCGCAGCTACCGCCGCGGCAGCGGCCGGCAGGGTGCCCTGCGGATAGGCGTCAGGGAACAGCTTGTCGAAGGGCACGTCGGCGGCCGCCGTCATCAAGCCGTGGCTGCCATTCCGGCCGGCCGGCGCCCCGTCGGCATCGAGGCTGGCGACCTGGAGCCCTTCGTCGAGCACGGCCGGGCGGGCGAGCGGCACGGGTGCGGTCACGGCGATGGTGGCGACGGCGGTTTGCGCGGGGCCCGCCGTTTCCGTCGCGTCTCCCGTCTCGTCGTCATCAGCGCTCGCGACCGCCTGCTGGTCGGCGGGCGGGGCCGCCGAGATGCCGCCCGGATCGCGAAGCCCGGGGGCGCCGGGATTGGCGCCGTGATGAATGTCGGCGAAGGTCTTGCCGGTCATCGAGGTGGTGGCGAGCGCCACCATGCTCGTGAAGCCCATCGCTTGCGCGCCGCCGCGCAACGCGGCGGGGTTGGTGCAGGGCACCGCGTGGCACTGGTTCCACTGTTCCTGGGCGTAGGCGTAGCCCGCCTGCGAGAGCACGCGGCCGTTGCTCGGGATGTGCAGGGTCTTGCCGTCGGGGAAGAGCGTCTGGAGTTGCGCCTGGGTCATGCGCGGCCAGGCGCGCACGGTGCCGACGTCGGTGTGGACGAAGGGGCTCCCCGAGGTCGGATAAAACCCCACACCGCCCACGTTCTGCTGCATGGCGATGGCGCGCAGCTTGGTCAGGGGCACACCCGGCACGAACCAGTCCATGGCGTGGCCCAGCATGTGCTGCGAGTTGTTGGCAACGCCCGAGGAGCGCGAGTGCAGATAGGCGTTGGTCTGGGGCGACCGGTAGGCTGAGACGATGTTGATCGGCTGGGTCGCGCCCGACTTCTGGTAGATCTCCCAGACGAGATCGAACAGCTGCGGCGCCATCTCGGTCGGCTGGTTGTTGCGCCAGTCGCGCAGGAACCAGTCGAGCTGCTGCAGGCCCTTGGGGTCATAGACGCCGTTGCGCTTGAAGGTGATGCGCGCGGTTTCGTGGGTGTGCGTGTGATAGAGGTAGAGCGTCCGGTCGCCCGTTTCGGCGGTGACCGGTTGGGAGGTCGGCGGCACCAGCACTGCGATCGCCATAAGCGCGGCAAAAGCCAGCCGCACCAATCGCTGCCAATCCAATAGAGGTTTCCCCACGCCCAAGCCCAGTACTGGCGAGATCACTGGGGGGAGATTAGCGCCCACTCGGCAAAGAGTTGATTAACGCTAACGAAGCTTGTCCCCCCGGCAATGCGAGCCAGTCCTCTGTTTTTACGTGAAAAACGCGGCTGAACCAAGGCGAAAGTCTTGACGGGAAGTCAAGCGCCGAGAGGCGGTGCCGGCTTGCCACAGGACGCCCGCCGGAAAATGTCCCAAAGCGGGCCACAATAGCCGGGTGCGGCGGGCCAGGACCAGGCCGCCCGTTGCTGGCCTTCGCGGGCCGGTCGATGCGTCCCGGTGGCCTCGGGCAGGGGGCAGCAAAAAGGGCCGCCGCGGTGAGCGGAGGCCCTTCAAATTGCGGTGGATAATGGCCAGGCGGCCGATCAGACGCCGCTGACGATCGGCGTTTTCGAGGGCGCCGCGGGCTTTTCCGTGCCGTTCAGCAGCCCGATGAGCTTCTTGTTGTGGCCGTAGATGTCGCCGTAGGAGTGGAGGGTGCCGTCGGGCGCCACGCGGACGGTGAAATAGGCGATGTGCACCGGCACATAGGTCTTGAGGTTCACCCAGCGCTCGGTGCTGCCGAACATCGATTCGAGCTTGGCGACGGACAGGCCGGGCTCGTATTTGAGCAGCGCATTGGCAAAATCCATCGGGTTCTGCACGCGCACGCAGCCGTGGCTGTAGGCCCGGACCGAGTTCGCAAACAGCGACTTGGACGGCGTATCGTGCAGGTAGACGTCGTGATCGTTGGGGAAGAGGAATTTGATCTGCCCCAGGGCATTTCCCGGCCCCGGCAGCTGCCGGACCGACACCGGCACATTCGCCGACCAGTCGACCGAATAGGGGTCGATGGGCTTGCCGTTGTAGAGCACCTGCATGTTCTGGCTGGCGATGTAGCCAGGGTTGGAGAGCATGTGCGGCGCGATCTCCTTGCTGATGATCGAAGCCGGCACGTTCCAGTAGGGATTGACCACGATGTTCTTGATCGAATTGGAGAACATCGGGGTGGGCGTCGAGGGCTTGCCCACCACGACGCGGGTGGAAAAATCCACGTTGTCGTTTTCGACCACGGACACCCGGAACTCGGGAATGTTCACAAGCACGTGGAACTGGCCGAGATCATGGGGCAGCCAGCGCCAGCGCTCCATGTTGGCGACGATGTCCTCGCGCGAGATCTTGCTGGTCGTCCCCTTGTTGAGGGCCGCAAGCGTCGCCGGCCCGAGAATGCCGTCGGCGGTTTCGCCGGCGCTACTCTGGAACGCCTTGACCGCGGCGACGAGGTCGGGGCCGTAGACATTGTCCTCGACATCGGGGGCGGGCAATTCGAGGCGCTGGCGGAGCACCGGGACGCGGGGGTCGGTCATGCCCAGCCGGAGCATCGGCCCTGAGGGCACGGCGATCGGAGTGGGCGCCGACTCGCCGCTGTCGATCCTGGCGAGGGCCGCCTTGAGCTCGAGGAATTCCTTGTCGGTCGGATCGAGGCTCGCCAGCACCTGGTCGGGCGAATCGCTCGTTGCGAGCTTCACCAGCAGGGCGGCGGCATCGAGCTTCTTGGTCTCGGGGTCGATGGCGGCGGACACGTCCTGCGGGGCGACGCGGCCCAAATAGGCGTCGTGCGCGTATTTCAGCGTGGCGGTCGAAAAGGCGGTCTCGAGCGAGGCGACCTTGTCCGTGTCGCTGCCGACAGCGGTGATGTCGATCGCCGGCGTCAGATAATCTTCCGGGCGGAACCCTTCGGACGCGGCGTTCCTGAAGACGCCGATGATCTTTTCGGCGGCGGGGGTGAAGGCCACCGTGCCGTCGGTCCCCATGGTCACCCAGAGGGGCTCGAAATGGCGGGAGCCATAGAAGTAATAGAGCTTTTGCGCGTCGCTATAGGCTTTGGTGCCGGGCTTGGCGCCGTAATAGGCGTCACCCAGCCGGGCCTTCATGATGCCGGCGAGGGGTGAATCGGGCGGCGCGATCACCACGCGCATCGCCTGCACACCGTTAACCGTCACCGCCTCCTGGGCATGAGCGGCTCCGGTTCCTGCCGCGAGCATCACGCTCAGGGCAAGGCAAATGGCTAAACTCCGCATCCTGGCTCCATTGGCTTTTCAGGCAATTATCATGCGTGGAGCGTGGGAGAGAGGAGCCTTCCTCGGCTCGACGCGCATGGAATTTGCTTACCCTACAAAAGTTAACACTGACAACGCCTCGCGGTTTTGTGAAACGGGCGTTGTGGCGCTGTTGCAACGAAGCTGCGGTCGACTTGCCGACGGTTGCAATCGGCAAGTTGACCGCAGCAGGGGCCAGAGCCTTTTCGTTCCGCCCGCAGAACGAACGAAAAGTCCGAGTCCCTTGCGTCGTCCAACCGCGAAGGGGGAGCCTTTGCGGAAGAAAACGCTAGGCTGCGTCGCGTTCAACGACGCCCTCGAGCCCCAGTTCCCGCACCTTGCGGTAGAGTGACGACCGGCCGATGCCGAGCGCCCGCGCCACGCGCGCCATGCGGGCCCCATAGTGCCGGAGCGCGAACGCAATCAGTTCACGCTCCAGTTGGGCGAGGGGGGTAACCTCGCCGTCCCGGGTGAGGAAGCGATCGGGCACGCCCGGTCCTTCCGTCTGCTTGCGACGAGAATTAGCGCGATCGATGTGAACCGGGGCTGAAAGGGGCGCGTGCTCGGCGGTCAGGCGGCGCGCCACCTCCCGGCCTTCCACTGCCGCGAGGGCGTGCGGGAAGTCCTCGGGCTCGAGCAATGGGCCTGCGGCGAGGGCGGTCGCGCGATAAGTGGCGTTTTCGAGCTCACGAACATTGCCCGGCCAGGCGTAGCGCCGCAGCAGGTCGAGGGCCTGCGGCGCGAGGCGCGCCTCGGGCCGTCCGGTTTCCCGGGCGATGGCGAGGAGAAAGTTGCAGACGAGCGGCCCAATATCCGCCGGACGATCGCGCAGCGGCGGCAGGGTGATGGGCAGCACGTTGAGCCGATAGAACAGCTGCTCGTCGAACTCGCCGGCGCGGGTGGCGTTGAGGAGGCGGCGGCTCGACCCGGCGATGATGCGCACGTCGAGGCGCTCGGGGCGGTAACCTCGCGTCGCGATTTCCCCCGCGGAGATGAAGTGGAGGAGCCGCTCCTGGGCCGCGGGCGGCAGGTCCGCGACCTCGCGGATGAGAAGGGTGCCGCCCTGCGCCTCATGCAGCCGGCCGGGCGTGCTCGCCGCGCCCATGCGGCGGACGCCGAACAGGGCGGGCTCGACCTCGTGCCAGCTGGTTGCGGCGCAGTCGAAGGCGACGAACGGCTTTGCCGCACGGTCCGAAAGGTCGTGGAGCAGCCGGGCGAGTCGCGCCTTGCCCGTTCCTGCCTCGCCCTCGATGAGGGCCGGGAAGCCGCCGCGGGCCGCCCTCCTGCAGAGGTCGAGTATCCGGTGCATCGCCGGATCCTCCGCCACCATATTCGCCAGGCTCAGCCTACCGGAATGTCGAACGCGCACCATGAAACCTGACGCTACCCACCACGCGCCGAATCGGCGCCTGCTGTCGAAGATCGAAGTCTCAGGGTTAAGAGGGGCTTAAGCGCCGAACTTCGTCTCGCGCATATGGCGGACACGCAGGATGACCACCTTCTCGCCGTCAATGCGGTAGATAACCAGATAGCCGCTCGCGCCAAACGGGATCGCCCATTCACGATTTCCATGGCCGTCGGGCACTGCGCGACCCGCGTTGGGATGGTCCTGAAGAAGCCTCACACCCTCGCGGATGGTCAGCAGCGCGCGCCTGCCAGCATTATTGCTTCGGGGAGCAAGGAACGCATAGAGGCGCGATAGATCCTGCTGAGCCCGAAGTGACCAGATCAGGTGTGGCATTCGGGCAGTTCGGCATCCTCGCCGGCCGCGATCTTCTCAAACCAGGCTTCAACCTCCTCGAAGGTCAGGTGCAGGCCGGTTTCCTGATAGTGGCGCCAGGCCGCATCGGCATCCTCGTCGAGCTGCCGGCGCTCCTCTTCGCGCCCCACATATTCGCTGATCGCCCGTTCCATGAGCGAAGCGGGCGAGCTCGCCTCCGCCTCGGCGAGCGTCCTCAGGCGCTTTTCGAGCTCGGCATCGAGGGTCAGCGTCGTGGTGACGGTTTCGCCCATTCCCATTCTCCGTGCCCCCGGAAGATAGGCCGCGCCGCCCGCAGGGACAAGCCGCGCCCTTGGCAGGTCCCCGCATGGTGGCTATGGTCCGCCGCCCGTTTTCCGAGGAGTATTGCCATGTCCGACATCTTGCGCACAGCGGCCGCGGCGGCCCCGGCCGGGCACAACCAGTTTGGCGCGCTGCCCGAGTGGGACCTCTCCGATCTTTATCCGGGCAAGGACTCGCCCGAGCTGAAGGCCGATCTCGAAAGGGCGCGCAGCGAAGCCAAGGCGTTCGAGGCCGACTACAAGGGCAAGCTCGACGGGCTCGCGCGCAATGGCGGGCTCGTCGCGGCGGTCAAGCGGATGGAGGCGCTGAGCGACCTCACGGGGAAGCTCGGCTCCTTCGCCTACCTGCAGTACGCGCAAAAGACCACCGATCCCGAGCGGGCGAAATTCTTGGGCGATCTCAGCCAGCAGCTGACCGATATCTCGACCGGGCTCATCTTCTTCGAACTCGAGCTCAACCGGATAGAGGAGGACGTGCTCGAGGCGGCGTTCGCGGCGGACCCGGAGCTGGCGCGCTACCGGCCGTGGTTCACCGAGGTCCGCAAGGCCAAGCCGCACCAGCTCGAGGACCGCGTCGAGGAGCTCTTCCACGAGAAGTCGACGACCGGCGCAACCGCCTGGAACCGGCTCTTCGACGAGACGATGGCGGCGCTCAAGTTCGACGTCCTCGGCGAAACGCTCGGCATCGAGGCGACGCTGCACCTCCTCTCGGACCGCGACGAGACGAAGCGCGAGGCGGCCTTCCACGGGCTCTCGAAGACGCTCGACGACAATGCCCGCCTCTTCACCCACATCACCAATGTGCTCGCCAAGGACAAGGAGATTTCCGACCGCTGGCACCACTTTTCGGACATCGCGGACAGCCGGCACCTCGCCAACTCCGTCGAGCGGGAGGTGGTCGATGCGCTGCAGCAGGCGGTGCGCGCGGCCTATCCGCGCCTCAGCCACCGCTACTACCAGATGAAAGCGAAGTGGTTCGGCAAGCCACAGCTCAATGCCTGGGACCGCAACGCGCCGCTGCCGACCGCGGACGACCGCATCTTCGATTGGGAAACGGCCAGGGACACGGTGCTTGCGGCCTATGGCCGGTTCTCGCCGAAGCTGGTCGAGGTGGCGCAGCCCTTCTTCGAGTCGGGCTGGATCGACGCGCCGGTGCGCGACGGCAAGTCGCCCGGCGCCTTTGCCCATCCGACGGTGCCGAGCGCGCATCCTTATCTGATGCTCAACTATCTCGGCAAAGCGCGCGACATCATGACGCTGGCGCATGAACTGGGCCATGGCGTGCACCAGCGGCTCGCGGCCCCACAGGGGGCGCTGATGGCGCCGACGCCGCTGACGCTCGCCGAGACCGCGAGCGTCTTCGGCGAGATGCTGACCTTCCGGGCGCTGCTCGAGGCGGCGGATTCGCCCCGGGCGCGGTTCGCCATGCTGTCGAGCAAGGTCGAGGACATGCTCAACACCGTGGTGCGGCAGATTTCGTTCTACAGCTTCGAGCGGGACGTCCACACGGCGCGCAAGCAGGGCGAGCTCACGACCGGACAGATCAACGACATCTGGCTCAAGGTTTCAGCCGAGAGCCTCGGGCCGGGGATCAAGCTCAACGAGGGTTACGGCATCTTCTGGTCGTACATTCCGCACTTCATCCACAGTCCCTTCTATGTCTACGCCTACGCCTTCGGGGACTGCCTTGTGAACTCGCTCTATGCACAGTATGAGAAGGCGAATGAAGGCTTTGCGGAGCGCTATTTCGAGCTTCTCAAGGCCGGGGGCAGCAAGCACCATTCCGAGTTGCTGAAGCCGTTCGGGCTGGATGCGCGCGACCCTCAATTCTGGTCCCTGGGCCTGTCGATGATCGAGCGGTTGATCGATGAGCTCGAGGCGACCAACCCGAGCTGAACCGCGCCGAATATCCGTGCCTGCCTGAGGACATCCATGGCCAAGAAACCCACCACCACCACGTCGCGCAGCCGCAAGCCCGCGGGTTCGTCCCCCTTGCCGGTCGAATCGGTCGTGGCGGCGCACCCCGTCTATGCCGTGCCGGAAGCCGGCGAGGTCGAGTCGGGGATGGACTATGCCGAGCACGAGTCGACCTATGCGCGGTTCACGAGCCTGGTGAAGTGGGGCATCGCGGCTTCGGCCGTGCTGGTGCTCTTCCTGTTCATCGTGATCCACCCCATGGTGCCGCCGCCGGCCAGCTGACCGCGGTCCATCGCAGCGTGCCGGACGTCGGAGGACTAGCCTGATGAAGATTGCGGTTGTGCGAGAGCGCACGGAGGGGGAGACGCGCGTTGCCGCAACCCCCGAGACGGTCGCGCGTCTGATCGCGCTCGGCACTACAGTCTCGATCGAAACCGGGGCCGGCGCCGCCTCCCGCTTTCTCGACGCGGACTATCAAAAGGCGGGCGCCGAGCTTGCCCCGAGCGCGGCAGCCGCGCTGGCGGGCGCCGATATCGTCCTTACGGTGCGCCGGCCCGATGCCGCGCTCCTCGCCGGCATCAACAAGGGGGCGCTCGTCATCGGCGGCATGGACCCTTACGGGCATGAGGCGGAGATCGCCGCGCTCGGCCGGGCCGGTGCCGATGTCGTCGCCATGGAATTCATGCCGCGCATCACCCGCGCGCAGGTGATGGATATCCTTTCGAGCCAGGCCAATCTCGCCGGCTATCAATCGGTGATCGAGGCGGCGGCGCATTTCGACCGCGCGCTGCCGATGATGATGACGGCGGCCGGCACCATCCGGCCGGCCAAGGCCTTTGTCATGGGCGCGGGCGTTGCGGGCCTCCAGGCGATCGCCACGGCGCGGCGTCTCGGCGCGCTGGTGACCGCGACGGACGTGCGGCCGGCCGCCAAGGAGCAGGTTGAGAGCCTCGGGGCGAAGTTCATCGCCGTCGAGGACGAGGAATTCAAGCAGGCCGAGACGGCCGCCGGCTACGCCAAGCCGATGTCGGCCGAATACCAGGCCAAGCAGGCGGCCCTCACGGCGCAGCACATCGCGACGCAGGACATCGTCATTACGACCGCCCTCATCCCGGGCCGGCCGGCGCCGCGCCTCGTCAGCAAGGCAATGGTCGAATCCATGGCGCCCGGCTCGGTCGTGGTCGACCTTGCGGCGGAACGTGGCGGCAACGTCGAGCTCACGGTGCCGGGGCAGGTGACCCGGACCCCCAACGACGTCACGATCATCGGCTACACCAACGTCCCGGGGCGCGTCGCGACCTCGGCGAGCCAGCTCTATGCGCGCAATCTCTACGCCTTTGTCGAGACGCTGTTCGACAAGAAGAGCAAGGCTTTTGCGATCAACTGGGACGACGAGCTGGTCAAGGCAACGCTCCTGACCCGCGACGGGGCGGTGGTGCACCCGAACCTGATCAAGGCGCTCGAAACGGCAGCGCCGCCAGCGGCTGCCGCGCTGGATGCCGCTCCGCCGGCAGCGCCCGTGGCTGTGGGGCCAGCCGCTTCGGCCGAGCACAAACAGGTGGCGCCGGTC
>DASZTU010000221.1:0-9415 GCA_035547975.1 Devosiaceae bacterium
GTCCGGCTCGCCCTGCCAGCCGCGCTCGACCTCGTCGGAAATCCGGTCGAGACGCTGCGACACGCGCCGCGTGACCTCCGCCGCGCGGGTCGGGTCAGCCAGCGCTTCGGGATCGAGGCCGCCCACGATCGCCGCCTGCTCGACCAGCGAACGGTCGTAGCGCGTGTTCAGCGTATCGATGGCGTGGACGATGTCGCGCGCCTGCTCGACGATCTGCAGCAGGTCGGCGCCGGCGTGGCTCGTGCCGGCCTGGGTGGTGAAGACGGCGTCCTCCACCCCCGCGGTCAACAGGTAGTCCTCGAGCGCCCGCTCGTCCTTGAGGTAGAGCTCGGAGGAGCCGCGCTTAACCTTATAGAGCGGCGGCTGGGCGATGTAAACGTGGCCGCGCTCGATCAGCTCGCGCATCTGCCGGTAGAAGAAGGTGAGGAGCAGCGTGCGGATATGGGCGCCGTCGACATCGGCGTCCGTCATGATGATGATCTTGTGGTAGCGGAGCTTCTCGATGTTGAACTCTTCGCGCCCGATCGAGGTGCCGAGCGCCATAACGAGGTTGCCGATCTGCTCGGACCCCAGCATGCGGTCGAAGCGGGCGCGCTCGACATTGAGGATCTTGCCGCGGAGTGGCAGCACCGCCTGGTTCGAGCGGTCGCGCCCCTGCGTCGCCGAGCCGCCGGCGGAATCTCCCTCGACGAGGAAGAGCTCCGATTTGGCCGGGTCCTTCTCCGAGCAATCCTTGAGCTTGCCAGCGAGGAAATTCACGTCGAGCGCCGATTTCCGCCGGGTGAGCTCGCGCGCCTTGCGGGCGGCTTCGCGGGCCGCGGCGGCCTCGGCCACCTTGGCGACGACGGTCCGGGCCTCGCCGGGATGCTCCTCGAACCACTGGCCGAGCTTGTCGTTGACGGCGTTTTCCACCACCGGGCGGACTTCGGAGGAGACGAGCTTGTCCTTGGTCTGGCTGGAGAATTTCGGGTCCGGCACCTTGACCGAAAGCACACAGGTGAGCCCCTCGCGCGTGTCTTCGCCCGAGAGCTCGACCTTCTCGCGCTTGAGGATGCCCGAGGTCTCGGCGTAGCTCGTGATCTGCCGCGTCAGCGCCGCGCGAAGCCCGGCGAGGTGCGTTCCGCCGTCGCGCTGCGGGATGTTGTTGGTGAAGCAGAGCACGTTCTCGTGGTAGGAATCGTTCCACCAGAGCGCGACCTCGACGGTGATCCCGTCCCGCTCGGCGTTGAGCATGATGGGGTTGGGGATGAGCGGCGTCTTGGCCTTGTCGAGATAGCGCACGAACGCTTCGAGGCCGCCTTCATAGTGGAGGTCGACCTCCACCGGCTCGGGATGGCGCAGGTCCCTGAGCAGGATGTGGACCCCCGAATTGAGGAAGGCGAGCTCGCGCAGGCGATGCTCGAGCGTCTTGAAGTCGAACTCCACCATGGTGAAGGTCTGGGGCGACGGCAGGAAGGTCGTCTCGGTCCCCGAGCGGCCGTCATAGGTGCCCTTGCCGTTCGACGGCTGGTAGGTGCCCGTCTGCTGGAGCGGGGCATCGGCATCGCCGTTCGAAAAGCTCATCTCGAAGATCTTGCCGCCCCGGCGGACCTTGAGCTTCAGCCAGGTCGAGAGCGCGTTGACCACCGAGACGCCGACGCCGTGGAGACCGCCCGAGACCTTATAGGAATTCTGGTCGAACTTGCCGCCGGCGTGGAGCTGCGTCATCACCACTTCGGCGGTCGAAATGCCTTCGGTGGGATGGATGTCGGTTGGAATGCCGCGGCCGTTGTCGGCCACGGTGCATGAGCCATCGGCATTGAGCGTCACCGTCACGAGGTCGGCATAGCCGGCGAGCGCCTCGTCGATCGAGTTGTCGACCACCTCATAGACCATGTGGTGGAGACCCGATCCGTCATCGGTGTCGCCGATATACATGCCCGGGCGCTTGCGCACCGCGTCGAGCCCCTTGAGCACCTTGATGCTGTCGGCGCCATACTCGGATGGATCAGGACGTTCTGCGTCGGTCATGCGGGTCCGAATCAGGTCTTGGGAGGATGGGGGAAGATGTAACGGAAAGGCCGGTTATCCCCAAGCAAAATGGCCGTTTTTGGCCGTTTCGCCGGGGGACTGAAGATGCCTTGCATATGGGCATTCAGGGGCCATTTTGCAACCTGCCGTCGCGGACCGACACGGTCTGCGCCCGCTCACCCAGCGCCTCGAAGAGAAGCGCGTCCGTGCCGGTCAGGAAGCACTGCGTGCCGAGCCCGTCGAGGGCGACGAAGAGCGCCTCCCGGCGGGCCGGATCGAGGTGGGCGGCGATCTCGTCCAGCAAGAGGAAAGGCGTGATGCCGGCCATCCGGGCGACCAGCCGCGCATGGGCGAGGATAAGCCCGATGAGCAGCGCTTTCTGCTCGCCGGTCGAGCCCAGGGCCGCGGGCATCCCCTTTTGCGCGTGCGTCACCTCGAGGTCGACCCGATGCGGGCCGAGGGTCGTGCGGCCGGCGGCGCGATCGAGGGGCCGCGAGGCGGCCCAGCGGGCGCGCAGCTCCGCCTCGAGGGCCGACGAGGAGACCGGCTCGTGCCCGTCGGCAAAGAGCGGGGTCAGCGCCAGGCGGGCGGCCGGGAAGGTTTCGTCGGCAAGGCTCTCGTCGATCAGGTGCTGCAGGTGGCCGAGACTATCGGCGCGGGAAAAATGGATCGCCCCCGCTTCGGCGGCCATCTGCTGCTCGACCGCCGAAATCCAGCCCGGGTCGGCGTCCTCTTCGAGGAGCCGGTTGCGGTGGCGCATGGATTTTTCGTAGGCGGATACGGAGGTCGAATGGTCGGGGATGAGGGTCGTGACCAGCCGGTCGAGAAAGCGGCGGCGATCGGCGGCCGGGCCGGTGAAAAGGCCATCCATCGCCGGGGTCAGCCAGAGCACCCTCATATAGGCGCTCATCTCCTCGACGGCGCGCGCGTTGGCGCCGTTGATGCGGACGCGCCGCGGCCCGTCGGCCTGGCCGGCGCCGGTGCCGATGTCGGCGGGCCCGTCCGGCGTTTCGATTGTCGCCGCGACGGCCCAGCGGCCTTCGCTGCCGATCGCGGCGACCTCCTCGAAGGTCGCCCGGCGGAGGCCGCGGCCGGGCGCCAGGAGCGACATCGCCTCGAGCAGGTTCGTCTTGCCGGAGCCGTTGGGCCCGACGAGCACGACGTGGCGCGAATCGAGATCGAGGGCGGCCGCCTCGTAGTTGCGGAACGCGGTGAGGCGCAGACGCGAGATGTAGCGGTCGGCGGGCATGGGTGAGAGGTAGCGGCTCGGCGGCCCCGGGCCAATAGGCGAACGGCGCTTCCCCGGCTCCCGAGGCGTGAGGAGAAGTCGCACGCTCTACGGCTCGGGCGCGCTGCGCACCGACAGCACCTTCTCGCCGGGCAGGCGCGAGTTGGCGCGGCCCACTGTGGCCGCCGCGAAAGCTGCCTCGGTCCCGGGCACGAGATGCTCATGCAACTCGGCGACGACGATCTCGGTCAGGGACATCCAGGGCCCGCTCGATTCGAGTATCTGCCGTTCTGCCCCTTCGACGTCGAGCTTGAGCACGAAAAGCCGGTCGGCCCCCTCCCGGGCGAGGATGCTTGTGACGGTCGTCGCCGGTACCGTACCGAGCGCCCGCCCCGGCTGGGCGATCGAAAATCCCCACTCGCCCCTGCCCGCGTCGCGAAGGGCGACGTCGCCTGGGGCCGCGGCGAGCGCCGCCTGCACGACGGCGATGTTGGGGGCATCGGCGACGTTGCGGCGGAGGAGCTCGAAGTTTTCGGCCGAGGGTTCGAGGCAGACGATCCGGCTTTGCGGGAACAGTCGTCTGAGTTCCAGCGCGGCGGTGCCGATATAGCCGCCGGCGTCGATGATGAGCCCGCCAGAGTCGGGAAAGCGCGCGAGCGGCTCGAATTCGCCGCCAAAACTATCGAGCGCCACCATGAGATCGGGCGTGCCGGCGCGAATCTCGATAACAAAGCCGCCGAGGCGGACCCAGAAATGGCGGCGGCGCCGAAGCAGGTTGGCGGCGGTGACGGCAAGCGCCAGGAGCGGCCCGCTCTCACCCCACAGCCGAAGGAAGCCGCGCGCGTGCGCCAGCGGCCAGTAAGCGAGGCTGGCGAGGGCGCCTCTCACACCCGCATGGGCATGAGGACGTAGAGCGCCTTGGCTTCGCCGTCCTCGCGCACGAGCGTCGGCGAGCCGGCATCGTTGAAGAGGAACACGGCGTTGTCCGACCGGATCTGGCCGATGATGTCGAGCAGGTAACGCGCGTTGAAGCCGATCTCGAAGTTTTCGGGCTCGAACTCGACCGGCAGTTCCTCGGTCGCCGTGCCGTGGTCGGGATTGGTCACCGAGAGCTCGAGTTGGCCGTCGTGCATCGAGAGCTTCACCGCCTTGCCGCCCCGGTCGGAGGCGATGGTCGAGACGCGGTCGACGGCCGTCGCGAAGGCGGCGCGGTCGACGTTGAGCTCCTTGTCGTTGTTCTTCGGCGTCACCCGGTCGTAGTCGGGGAAGGTGCCTTCGATCAGCTTCGACAGCAGCACGACGCCACCCAGGGTGAAGCGGATTTTCGTGTCCGAAACCTCGATCTCGACGTCGCCCTCGGCGCCTTCGAGCAGCTTTTGCACCTCGCCCACGGTCTTTTTCGGCACGATGATGCCCGGCATGCCCTGGGCGCCGGCGGGCGCCTCGACCTCGGCGCGCGCCATGCGGTGACCGTCGGTCGCCACCGCCCTGAGGGTCGGGGCGCCGCCGACCTCGAGGGTATGGAGATAAATGCCGTTGAGGTAATAGCGCGTCTCCTCGTTGGAGATCGCGAACTGGGTGCGCTCGATGAGCTCGCGGAGGGCCGCAGCCGGCATCGAGAACTGGTGCGTGAAGGTGCCCGATTTGAGGTCGGGGAAGCTGTCGGGCGAGAGGCAGGCGAGGTTGAAGCGCGACCGCCCCGAGGAGAGCAGCATCTGCTCGTTGCCCTGTGTTTCGAGCTTGACCTCGGCGCCGTCGGCGAGCTTGCGCACGATCTCGTAGAGCGTGTGGGCGGCGACGGTGGTCGAGCCGGCCGTGCCGACCATGGCGGGCACGCTTTCGGTCACCTCGATGTCGAGGTCGGTGGCCCTGAGGTCGAGCCGGCCATCCGCCGCTTTCAGCAGCACATTGGCGAGGATCGGGTAGGTATTGCGCCGCTCGACCACGCGATGCACGTGGCCGAGAGACTTCAGCAACTGGTTGCGCTCGAGCGTGACCTTCATCGACCTACCCTTGCGGGGCGCGCCGCCCCAAAACACCCGTGAACACCGGCAGAAACCGGGCGAGGACATTTGCGCGGGGCGGCGGGAAATGCAAGCGACGGCGACGGATGGGCGGCGAACTCCCCGGAAAAATGCCAGGGAGAGGCCCAAGGGGGCCGCCTGCGATTGGAGCACCCCGGCGGTCGCGTTCCGCCCGCCCGGCCTCAGGGCTGGGGCGCGTCCTCCAGCATCTTCTTCAGCAGCTCGATCTCCTGGGTGAGATCGTTGTCGTCCTTCATCATCTGCTCGACCTTGCGGACGCTATGGAGGACCGTCGTGTGATCGCGCCCGCCGAAGCGGCGGCCGATCTCGGGCAGGGAGCGCGAGGTCAGCGCCTTGGCGAGGTACATCGCGATCTGGCGCGGCCGCACCACGTCGCGGGAGCGGCGCGAGGAAAGGAGATCGTTGCGCGGCACCTTGTAGTGCCGGGAGACGATGCGCAGGATGTCTTCGATCCGCACGCGGCGGACTTCGCGGGCACGGACCAGGTCGCCCAGCGTGCGCTCGGCCAGCGTGATGGTGATCGGCTCGCCCGTCAGCTGGTTCGCCGCAACGAGCCGGTTCACGGCGCCGTCGAGATCGCGGCCGTGCGACACCACGACGCGCGCGATGTAGTCGAGGACCGGCGGCGGAAAGCTCACGCCGGCGAAGCGGAAGGCGGCCTGCTCCGCGCGCTTGCCGACGATGGCCCGCCGCAGCTCCGTGTCAAAGCCGTTGATCGGCACGACGAGACCCCCCGAGAGGCGCGAGCGCACGCGCTCGTCGAGCATGTCGAGATCGCGCGGGGGCGAGTCGGCCGCCACCACCACCTGCTTGGCGCCGGTCAGCAGCACCCCGAGCGTGTGCCCGAACTCGGTCGCCGATTTGCCCTGCAGGAACTGCATGTCGTCGATCAGCAGCAGGTCGACCTTGCGCAGCCATTCCTTGAAGCCGAGGGCCGACTGGCGCTGCACCGCCGTGATGAAATGGTACATGAAGTGATCGGCGGTCAGGTAGACGATGTTGCGCGTCGCGTCCGCCGCGCCCGCCGCCCAGGCGATGGCATTGAGGAGGTGCGACTTCCCGAGACCGACGGTCGAATGCACATAGACCGGGTTGAAGCTCACGGTGCCGTTGGCAACGGCGCTCGCGACCTGTTTGGCGACGCCGAGTGCGATCTCGTTGGGGGCGCCGGAAATGAAGGTGTCGAACGTCATCTTGGGATCGAGAGCCGAGCCCGAGAGGGCATCCGACCGAGGTGCGGGCGCCGCCTCCCGCGTCGCTCGGGGGCTCGCCGCGAGCGCCGGCTGATGGTCGGCCGGGGCGGCCTCGGCCGCCGGCGACTCCGCCGGCAGCGGCGCGAGGCGCGGCCTCGCCTGCCCGTTGACCCGCACCGTCAGATGGAGCCGCGTGATCGCGGTGGTTTCGGCGCGAAACGCCTCGAGAATGCGTTCCACATAGTTGGATTGAATCCACGAGCAGAGAAAGCGGGTGGGCACCGACAGGTGCGCCACATCGTCCACGACCTCCTCGAGCTCGAGCCTGGCGAACCAGCTGGTGAAGACGTCCTCACCCACGGCCGCACGCAGCCTTGCCCGCACGCGTTGAAACAGTTCCTGCGTTCCCATGGGCGTAGCCTTCCCCTCAGTCGCGATCCGTTGCGCCTTCTGCCAGTCGTCATTGACCGGCCGAGGAATAGCTTCCACCCAGCCGGGTTTCCCCGCTGCGATCTCCTTCATCGTGCTCAAACCCATCTGCCACCCAGCGCCCGCGGGACTTACCGCCCGCTCAATGCTCCGCCATTCGGCGGACAAGACAACCCCGTGCCATGGCCAGTAACGGCCATTGGCTCTACTCAATCGTGCCTGTTAAACTAGACGGATATGCCCCAAGTGCTGTTTATCTGATCAGCCAACACAAGATAAACACGCTCAACTGAAACACATGCCGCAATGCGGGTTGGTGCAGAACTGGGATACAGGATTAGAATACAACCGCCGCCGCCCCGAACTCGCAACCAACTCACCCGGTCAGATCAATCAGCCGCTGGTTCGCCGCGGCTTTTCTTGAGCTGACGGGGGCATTCTAACCAAGCCCGGCGGCGCGGTGCAATGCGCTTTTGGAGCAAAAAGGGGGTTGACTCCGGGCGGGGAATCCGCCCCCCGCCGGGGGCCGCCGATAAGCTCTGAGCAAGCCGCTGTGACTCCATGCGGATTCCCCTCCGACCGTGACCAGGGGATGCAAAAATATATTCCTGAGCTCGCCCTCGAAAATGACCGTCTGAAGGCACTATCTGGACCTGGCTTGGCCAAGTCACTGATCTAAATCGCCTTTTTCCGGCATCGTGAATCCTGACAGGTGTCACATTGCTGCCACAGGCCCGCCGCCTTCGGGGGCCGGGTCAAGGCGCCGAGGTGAGGTGCCGGAAGGCGGTCAGCGAAAAAAAGGGCCCCTTGCGGGACCCTTCATCAGATGGAGCTTATCAAGACCCCTGGAAGGGGATCAGGCGCCCAGCGCCTTGATGCGGCCGTTGAGGCGGGCGACCTTGCGGGAGGCGAGGTTCGCGTGGAAGATGCCCTTCTGTGCCGCCCGGTGCAGCTCGGGAGCTGCGGCCCTGAGCGCCTCGCCCGCGAGCTTCTGGTCGCCGGAGGCGATCGCCTCTTCGACCTTGCGCAGGAACGTGCGAACCCGGCTCTTGCGCGCCTTGTTGATCGCGGTCCGGCTCGCAATCTTGCGGGTGGCCTTCTTGGCCGAAGGGGTGTTCGCCATGCAGTCCTCTGAACTCGCCACCACCCGGGCGGACGTCGCGCCGCAGCCCAGCCGGTGATGCAAATGAAAGCGGCGGCACCCGGCCGCCAAGTGGCGCTGATATAGTCGCAAGGCCCCGCGGCGTCAACCGGGATTCCGCGTGGGGCCGGGGCTTGGAAAATCGCGGCGCTACTTCTGGCACACCGGGCAGTAGTAGGTCGAGCGACCCGACTGGACGATGCGCCGGATGATGCCCCGGCAACCGGGCGTCGGGCAGGGTTCCCCCTCGCGGTCATAGACGGCGAAGCGGTGCTGGAAATAGCCCGGGCCGCCATCCGCGGCCCGAAAGTCGCGCAGCGTCGACCCGCCGGCCTCGACCGCCTCGATCAGCACCGTGCGCACCCCCTCGGCGAGAGCGTCGAGGCGTCTCGAGGGCTTGCCCGATTTGAGCACCAGGGTGCGTGCCTCGCGGGTGGGGAGGATGTGGGCGCGATGGAGCGCCTCGGAGACGTAGATGTTGCCGAGCCCCGCGACCACGCGCTGGTCGAGCAGGGCGGCCTTCATCGGCGCGCGCTTGCCGGCAAAGCGCTCGGCCATTTCGTCGGCGTTGAAGGCGTTCGACAGCGGCTCCGGCCCGAGCCCGGCGAGATAGGGGGACTCCTTTTCCTCGCGGAAGAGATCCATGAAGCCGAAGCGGCGGGCATCGCCATAGATCAGCGTCAGCGGGCCATGCCGCGGGTGGGTCAGGTTGAAGACGACGTGGTCGTGCTTCTCGTCGACCCGGGGTTCGTAGTAGCGCGAGGGGTCCTTGAACGGGCCTTCGGCAAAGCGATAGCTGCCGGTCATGCCGAGATGGCTGAGCCAGGTCCAGCCGTTGGAGAGGCGGAACAGCAGGTACTTGGCACGGCGTCCGACAGCCTCGATCGTTGCGCCCTCGAGCACCGCAACGAAGTTCTCGGGGAAGGGGAAGCGGAGGTCAGGCCGCCGGAGCACGACGCGGTCGATCCGCGCACCATGGAGCCAGGGCTCGAGTCCGCGGCGCACGGTCTCGACCTCGGGTAGTTCGGGCATGGGCGGAAAACTCTTCGGGCCCTCGCCACCGTGGCGTGGGCCGACGCTCTTATATATGGTCCCGGCAGAATTGCAGAAAGGCACGGCGAAAATGACCGAGGCGACCACCCATTTCGGCGACCGGACGGTCAGGCTGGACGAGAAGCAGGAGTTGGTCGACGCCGTCTTCCACGGCGTCGCCGATCGCTACGACCTGATGAACGACCTGATGAGCGCCGGTGTCCACCGGCTCTGGAAGGACGCCATGGTGGCGGAGCTCGCCCCGCCCAAATCCGGCACGCGGCCCTACCGCGTGCTCGACATGGCGGGGGGGACGGGCGACATCGCGGAGCGCATC
>DASZTU010000222.1:0-2782 GCA_035547975.1 Devosiaceae bacterium
GACAGGACCGTGACGGGCACCTTGCGGATTTCCGTGGTCGCAAAGATGAATTTTACATAGGGCGGCGGCTCCTCGAGCGTCTTGAGCAAGCCGTTGAAGGCCGCCGTCGAGAGCATGTGCACTTCGTCGATGACGTAGACCTTGTTGGGGGCCGACGCCGGGGCGTAGCGGATGGAATCGATGATCTCGCGGATGTCGTTGATGCCGGTATTGGAGGCCGCGTCCATCTCGATGACGTCGACGTGCCGCCCCTCGATGATGGCCCGGTCGTGAATGCCCTCCTTCGTGAGATCGAGGGTCGGGTGAGGGCCGGTCTCATCGGCATAGTTGAGGGCCCGCGCGAGGATGCGGGCGGTCGTCGTCTTGCCGACCCCGCGGATGCCGGTCAGCATGAAGGCGTGGGGAATGCGTCCGGACTTGAAGGCATTGCGCAGCGTCTGGACCATGGCGTCCTGCCCGACCAGCTCGTCGAAAGACGACGGGCGGTATTTGCGGGCCAGCACCAGATAGGGTTTTGGCGAACCGGCGGTGGGGGCGGACGGGGTTTCGCTGTCGAACATCACACTCGGACTTTCCGGCCGGGACTATATCGGGGCGGACCGGCCGGCAGAAGCCTCACTTCCGCGGCGAGGAACCAGCGGGACCCACCAAGATCGCAATGCCAGGGAAAGCAGGAGGCTGGCCGCGACCCGTGAAGGTCTCGTTGGGGCTGCTTCCTTCCGGACCTGACCCGGTTGGCGAGGAACACGTCCGCACCAACCTCCCGGTCGGTATATCGGGGATTTGGCCGGCGATGACAAGAGGCCTGTCGTGAACGGGCCGCTCAGGTCCCGTTAACGGCTCGAGGCGCATGCTGTGGTCAAATCGGATGAAGTCCGGCTTCACCGAAGGGCCGGACGGATCGATGCCGAGGAGATTTGGCCATGCCCAGCATCACCTTTTCCGCCGCTCTTGCCGCCCAGGCCCTCGCCGACCAGCGCCGGGGCGCCGTGCAGATCCCGCTGCAGCTCGAGCTGCCGCGCTACGAGGATGCGCGGCTGCTCGACCCCGAGCCACACGGCAGGGACCACGAGCTCACCGCCCTCGTTCTCGAGGAAGACGGCAGCTTCAGCGAGCTTTTCGACGACCTCTGAGGCCAAAAGGCGGCCCCGCCGCATCCGGCAGGGACGCGCGCCTCAGTTTTCCACCCGCTCGGCGGCCGGATAGACGCCGAGAATGAACAGATGGTCGGTGAAGAAGCCGAGCTCTTCAAGCGCCAGCCGCACGTTGTGGTCCTCGGGGTGGCCCTCGATATCGGCGTAGAACTGGGTCGCGGTGAACGAGCCGTCGAGCATGTAGCTCTCGAGCTTGGTCATGTTCACCCCGTTGGTAGCAAAGCCGCCGAGGGCCTTGTAGAGCGCGGCCGGAACGTTGCGCACCCGGAACACGAAGGTCGTCTTGACGTGCCCCTGCCCCCGCAGCGGCTCCTGCCGCTCCCGCGACAGGACGAGGAAGCGGGTCGTGTTGTGGCTTGCGTCCTCGATGTTCTCGGCGATGACGTCGAGGCCATAAAGCTCTCCGGCAAAGCGCGAGGCGATGGCGGCAATCGACTTGTCGCCGCGGGCCGCAACCTCCTTGGCCGAGCCTGCCGTGTCGACGGCGTTGATGGTGCGAAACTTGTGCGCCTGGATGAAGCGGCGGCACTGGCCGAGCGCAACGCTGAGCGACTGCACGGCCTCGATGTCCTCGAGCCGCGCCCCCTGGACGCCGAGAAGGTTCATCTCGATGCGCAGGAAATGCTCGCCGATGATGAACAGGCCGCTCTGCGGGAGCAGATGATGGATATCGGTGATGCGGCCATAGATCGAGTTCTCGATCGGCACGACGCCGTAGTCGGCGCCGCCGCTCTGCACGGCTGCGATGGCATCCTCGAAGGTGAGGCAAGGCACCGGCTCGTCGGCCGGGAAGAGGGCATGGGTGGCCGCGTGGCTGAAGGCCCCGAGTTCCCCCTGGAAGGCAATCCGCTTGGGCATAGAGGACAACTTTCGACCTGGGGCCGTTTTGCCGGCCCGTTGTTGTTTTTGCGCCGCCCGCTGGCCCGGGGCCATCCGGACGCGCCGCCTGCTCCTTGAGCCGCGACGCCGGCGGAGTCAACCATCCGGTTTCCGCGGCAAACGGGCGCGCTGCGGCAATTGCGGATCGTCCCGCGAAGGGCGTTGCGCGAGGGGGTGCTTGATACTATCTTCCGCGCGCGCCGAGCCCTTACGTGACGCGCTTTTTCCCGGCAAACCGGCCGTTTGGGGGTCATCAAGGCCGCCGTTTGCCCCGCCCAAAAAACGCTAACGAGAGACCTTATGGATTCGTTCGAACTCAACAAGATCATCGGCGCCATCCTGGGCACTTTGCTCTTCGTGATGGGTGTAGGCTTCCTGGCGGAGAACATCTACGCGCCGATCACCGGTCAGGGCCCGAGCTACAACCTGCCGGAGCCGGCCGAGAACGCCTCGGCCCAGCCGGCCGCCGCGGCCGCGAGCGTTCCGCTGCCCGAGCTTCTGGCCAAGGCCGATCCGCAGGCCGGTGCCGACTCGGTCAAGAAGTGCCAGTCCTGCCATGACTTTACCGAGGGCGGGCCGAACAAGACGGGTCCCAATCTCTACAACATCGTGGGCAGCAAGATCGCCGACGTCCCCGGCTTCTCGTTCAGCGACGCGCTCAAGGCGCACGCCAACGAGACCTGGACGTATGAGAACCTCAACAAGTGGCTCGCCTCGCCCAAGACCTTCGCGCCCGGCACGAAGATGAC
>DASZTU010000223.1:0-5543 GCA_035547975.1 Devosiaceae bacterium
ACCCCCCAGGTGGCGAGGAAGCGCGTCCGGCCTTCGCCGACGTCCATGACCCCGCCGGAGCGCTCCTGGTGCTCGTTGCCGATGCGGTGAAGCACGGCAAAGCCGGTGGCGGCGGCGAGGAGGGCGATGATCAGCGCGCAGAGGTTGAGGGCGCTGATCGTGGGCTGCACCCAGCCCGGGACCGTGGCCAGGACCACGTGTGCCTCCCCGGTGTAGCAGGCGTAGCTCGTGATCGCGAAGTTGAGGGTCAGCTCGATGATCCAGACGATGGGGCCGCCGACGAGCGCAAAGAGCAGGATGAGCGGGTTGACCTCCGAGCGCCGGGGGGCCGGATGTCCGATAGCGAGGCTGTGGTGAGCGGGTTGCGGCATGGTCAGGCCAGATAGGGCGTGATGTAGAAGGTGAAGAAGATGAACAGCCAGACAACGTCGACGAAGTGCCAGTAGATCGAGCCGATGCTGACCGGCGCATAGCGCTTGGAGTCGAAGAGCCCTGCCAGCGACCAGACGAACAGCGCCAGCAGCACCAGGACGCCGAAGGCGACGTGGGCCATGTGGAAGCCGGTGATGGTGAAATAGAGCGATCCGTAGGTGCTGGTGTCGGGTCGGAAGGTCTTGTCCCGCCACTCATAGACCTGGACGACGAGGAAGATGACGCCGAGCACGATGCCGATCGCCAGCCCCACCGGCAGTTGCCAACGGCGGCGGCTGTGCTTGATGCCGCGCTCGCCCCACCAGACGGCGACGCTCGAGAGGATGAGGATGATGGTGTCCGGCCCGGAGAGCGTGATCTTCGGCCGCTCGTGCGGCAGGAAGCCGCCGTCGCTCCAGACCCAGGTGTAGTAGTAGCTGAACAGCAGGTAGACGAAGAGCGACGCCTCGGTCACGATCAGCGTCAGGACGCCGTACCAGCCGGACGATTTGTGGCCGGCGCTGCCGACCGGCATGGGCCTGACGAGGATGTCCTCCTCTTCTGCGGCGAGGTCAGCCATGCTGCGGCCTCGCGACCTGGAGCAGCCGGCGCTTGGGCCAGAGCCAGAACAGGATGCACAGGAGGATCAGCACGGCGCCGACTGCAGTGACCGAGGCCGAGCGGAGCAGCAGCCCGGTGAAGAAGCCGGTGATCACGATGGTGGTGATGAACGGCCAGGGGGAATCCTCCGGCATCTTGAGGATGATGTCGGGCTCGGCATCGATGACGGTGGTTGCGAGCGTCTCCTTGCCGTGGTCGAGGACGAAGCCGCGGTCGAGCATGGAGCGTCCCGAGCCCTCCCCGAGGCGTTCCTCCCAGAGCGGGTGACGGCTCGCGACGGCCGGGATCAGGGCAAAGTTATAGGGCGGGGGCGGGGAGGGAATGCTCCACTCGAGGGTCGGGGCGTCCCAGGGATTGGGACCCGCGATGCGTCCGCGCCGGAGGCTGACGAGGATGTCGATGAAGACCACGAGGATCCCGATCGCCAAAACGAAGGCGCCGACCGAGCTCACCATGTTGACGAGGCCCCAGCCGGCTTCGCGCGGATAGGTGTAGATGCGCCGCGGCATCCCCATCAGGCCGGTGAGGTGCATCGGCAGGAAGGCGACGTTGAAGCCGATGAAGACGATCCAGAAGGCCCACTTGCCGAGCCGTTCGCTGAGCATGCGGCCGCTCATCTTGGGGAACCAGAAATAGAGCGCGCCGAGCACGCCGAAGAGGTTGATGCCGATCAGCACGTAGTGGATGTGGGCGACGACGAAATAGGTGTCGGTGAGCTGGAGGTCGGCGGGCACGGCGGCCGTCATGACGCCCGAGACGCCGCCGATCACGAACATCACGATGAAGCCCGCGAAGTAGTGGAAGGCCGTGGTGAAGACCGGCCGGCCGGTCCAGATCGTTGCGACCCAGGCGAAGACGGCGATGGCGCTGGGGATGGTGATGATGAAGGAGGCGCCGGAAAAGAACGAGGAGGCGAGCGGGGGGAGGCCCGTCGCGAACATGTGGTGCACCCAGACGCCGAAGCCGAGCACCATGGTGAGCACGGTCCCGAGCACCACGAGCGTGTAGCCGACGAGGGGCCGGCGGCAGACGATCGGCAGGGCGTCCGAGACGAGCCCCATGGCCGGCAGCACGATGACGTAGACCCAGGGGTGGGCGAAGATCCAGAAGAGGTGCTGCCAGAGCAGCGGCTGGCCGCCGGTCGTCGCGTCGTAGAAATGGGTGCCGAACTGGCGGTCGCACCAGAGCAGGAAAAAGGCGAGGCTGACGGCCGGGACCGCGAGCAGGATGCCGACCGAAATGGTGGTGGTACCCCAGACGAGGATCGGCACCCGGTTGATCGACATGCCCGGCGCCCTGAGGCGCATCACCGTCACGACGAAGTTGGCGGCCCCGACGGTCGTCGAAATGCCGAGGAAGATCATCCCCAGGGCATAAAAATCCATGTTCGGCCCGGGGTTGTAGGGCTTCAGCGAATAGGGTGCGTAATTGAACCAGCCGTCATTGGGCACGGCGCCGACGAGGAAGCTCGCGTACATGAAGAGCCCGGCCGCGAGGTAGACCCAGTAGGAAAAGGCATTGAGGCGCGGGAAGGCCATGTCGCGCGAGCCGAGCACCAGGGGAAAGAGGAAGTTGGAAAACCCCGAAAGGATCGGCAGGGCGTAGAGGAAGATCATCGTAATGCCGTGCATCGAGAACAGCTCGTCGAACTGCTCCGGGGTGAGCAGCCGCTCGCCCGGCTGCGCCAGCTGGATGCGCATGACGAGCGCTTCGATCCCCCCGAGCACGAGGAAGATGAAGGCGGTCACGATGTACTTGATGCCGATTTCCTTGTGATCGACCGACGAGATGAAGCCGTAGAGGCCGGGCTTGGTCTCCCAGATCTCCCTGAGGCGCTCGGGCAGTTCCGGGTGATCGGCGAGGGTCTTGATCTCCGGCAGGCGTTCGTAGTCGGCGACACTCATGGCGATCCTCAGCCCAGGGTGAGCAGGTAGGTTTCGATGGCGTGCAATTCGGGCCCCGAGAGCTCGATGTTGGGCATCTGCGCGCCGGGCTTGATCGACTGCGGGTTGGCGATCCAGCCGCCGAGATTGGCCGCATTGTTCTGCAGCATGCCGGCGGCGATTGTCGTGCGGCTCATCAGGTGCGAGAGGTCGGGGCCGACGGCGCCGCCGGCGGGTGTGCCGCGCACCGTGTGGCAGGCGCCGCAGCGCAACTGGAACCGCGTCGCGCCGAGCCTTGCCTCGTCGGTCACGGGCTGTACGGGATCGGCGAGCTGGGCGTCGCGCCAGGCGGCGAAGTCCGATGGCGTATCCGCCACCACCCGCAGGGCCATCTGGGCGTGCTGTTCGCCGCAATATTCCGAGCACTGGCCGCGGTAGATGCCCGCCTTGTCGGCCTCGAGCCACATCTCGTTGACCCGGCCCGGGATCATGTCGGTCTTGCCGCCGAGCGCGGGTATCCAGAAGGAGTGGATCACGTCCGCCGTCTGGAGCCTGAAGTGCACCGGAACGCCGACGGGAATGTGGATCTCGTTGGCGGTCAGGAAGACCTGGGAGGTATCGGGGTTCTCGTAGCGGAACTCCCACCACCACTGGTGCCCGGTCACGTCGATGGTGAGGCCGGGCGCGCTCGGGGGGCTCGCGATGCCCGCCATGGTGGCCACCGTCCAGCCCGTATAGACGACGAGCACCAGGGTCGAGATGCCGACCCCGATATAGATGAAGCCGACGCCGTTGCCGGAACGCTCGACCGGCGTCGTCGCGACCTCGCGGCCGCGGGCGCCGCGCACGATGATGCCGACGATGACGAGGAGGGCGATGATCACGACGACGATCACCGAGAGCCAGATCAGCCCCCAGAGCAGCCCGTTGATGGCATCGCCCTGCGCGCCGGCCGAGGACCAGAAGTTCATTGGCCACTGCTCGGGCGTCAGCGGCGTCAGGGCAGGCGAGGTGGTCTGGGCGAGCGCTGGTCCGGCAAGCACCATGCCGACGCTGCCCAGCCCGGTTGCGCTGAGATGGCGCGGCATACCGTCATTGCCCCTTGGCGGAGGCTGCGGGCTCGCCGTGCTGGGCCGGCGCGCTGCCGTAGCTGAACTGTTCGACGTGCGACCAGGGGTCGGTCGAGGGAAGGTTTTCGGCCGGGACCTGCTCGATCGTGAAGCCGCCGGGCGAGGTGGTCTTGCCCCACTCGGTCGCGGGCGCCTTGCTGATCGACTGGATGTAGGCGACGAGGTCCCAGATCACGGAATCGGGCAGCATGCCGCCCCAGGCCGGCATCCCCTTGGGCCGGCCCTGGTAGATGGTGAGGTAGATGTTGGCGGCGGAAGAGCCATAGATCCACTGCCGGTTGCTGAGCGCCGGCCCCATGCCGCCGGCGCCGTTCGCGGCGTGGCAGCCGACGCAGTTGAACTGGTTGAAATATTTCTGCCCCCGGGCGGGCGCGCCCGCATCGCCCGCGACCGGGCTGACGATATCGGGCATGGGCGAGACCTTGCCGGGATAGAGATTGCTGACCGGCACACCGAGCAGGTTTGCCGCGGGCTCCCCGCCGGCGAAGCCGCCGAGCGCGTTCATGGCCGCCGCGGGACTGGCGGGCGCGCCGGTCGGCGGGGCGGGTGCCGGGGCATCCTGGGCGTAACTCGTCCAGGGGGAACCGAGGATGTCGAGGAGCGCGATCACCGCGCCGACCGCCAGGACGCCGAACCAGGTGGGGCGCCAGATGCCGGGGATTTCGTGCCGATCGGTCGGCTGCTGGGTCATGGCGCTCTCCTTCGGCTACAACATCGGCACGCCATAGCTGGCAAGGAGAGCCGAGATGTCGGCGCGATGCCTGCCGATGAAGGCGTTGAGGCGGTCTGCGAGATCCTTGTCCCCGGTGCGCACCGCCATGCCGATCGGGTACTCGAAGGTCTGCGGCAGGAACGATGCCGTGTCGGTGATCGGGGTCACCCGCATGGGGACCTTCGCCTCTTTCGCGAAGTAGCCCCCGACCGGGCCCCAGACGGCCGCGATGTCGATATCGCCTCGCGCCACCGCCTCGATCGGGGCGGCGAGCGAAGCCCGGGGCCCGCCGCCATAGACGGGGAAGCCGACGACCTGCCGGAAAATGCCCTGCTGTCCCAGGGCGACCGCCGGGGGCGAACCCGCGCCATCGGCCCCGACGAGCGGGACGCCGATGCGCAGCGAGCGCAATTGCGGGTCGGTCAGCGAACTCAGCGTCAGGTTGCGGTCGGCGCGGCTGACGAAGACATAGCCCGAGCGGTAGTAGCTGCGGGTCTGGTCGACCCCGTCGACGTGGGGCATGCCCATCACCACGTCGCACTCGCCGGCATCGAGGGTGTTGCGGATGAAGCCGCGACGCTCGGGGAACCAGGTGTAGGCGACGTCGGTGCCGAGGTCGGTGGCGACCATTTGGGCCAGCTTGTTCTCAAAACCCTGGCCGGCCCTGTTGGAAAAGGGCAGGTCGTCGGGGTCGGCGCAGACGCGCAGCGGGGCGCTATAGACCACCGTGCCGTCGTCGACCTCGGCGGCGCCGGCCGGGCCGGCGAGGAGCAGTGTTCCGGCGAG
>DASZTU010000224.1:0-4606 GCA_035547975.1 Devosiaceae bacterium
CGTCCCGCCGCGCCAGCTCCGCGCAGAGCGCGCCGATGAGCTCGAGCTGGGCGGCGTCGGTATCCATGAGGCAGATTTCGTCGAGCCCCAGCCGGCGGGCGCGCCTGAGCGCCGACTGCACGAACAGCGGCGCCCGAACCCCTCCTCCGCCGACGATGGCAAGCTTCATCGCGACCTCTCCCGTAACTGGTTATATCCAGTCATAATGGGTTGGCAAAGACCTATGTCGCCCGGGCAGGCCCACGCGCGGATTTTGCGTGCGGCGGCCGCGGGCGATGCTAAGAGGCGCCGGGGAGGTTGCGTCGATGAGAAGCGTCAGCCGCGAACACGTCCGGCCCCTCTACAAGCAGGTGAAGGACCGGCTGCTCGAGCTGTTGGCCGATGGCAGCGTGCCGCCGATGGGGAAGCTTGCCTCGGAGCGCGAGCTCGTCGCGCGCTATGGCGTGAGCCGCATCACGGTGCGGCAGGCGATGCGCGAGCTCGTCGCCGAGGGGCACCTCAGGAGCCATCCCGGCAAGGGGTTCTATGCAACGGGGCGCTCGACGGCGCAGGCATTCGAGCTCGAGCTGCTGCGCAGCTTTACCGCGACGGCGCTCCGCCACGGCATGATCCCCGGCGCCCGGCTGCTCGGCGGCGAGACCATTGCCGCCGAGGGTCATCTCGCGGCCTCGCTGCGGGTCCGCCCGGGCGACGCGCTGATCCACCTCAAGCGGCTGCGCCTTCTCGACGGGCAGCCGGTCGCGATCGCCGAGGACTGGATCGAGGCCGAAAAGACTCCCGGGCTGCTGTCGCTCGACTGGTCGAGCGGCAACCGCTCGCTTTATGACGAGCTCCGGCACCGCTACGGGCTCCACCCCGATTCGGGCGAAACGGTGCTCTCGGCGCGGCTCGCTTCCCCGGAAGAAGCGGGGCTACTCGGCCTCGAGCCCCCGGCGGCGGTGCTCACCGTCGAGCAGATCGCTTATGGCCGGGACGGCGCGCCGATCAACGCCACGCGCTCCATCCACCACCCGACGCGCTATCCCCTCCGCCTCGAGCAGGGACAGCGCGCGTTGGGGTAGAGGGAACGGCGGCGCGCGCCCTCTCCTCTCCTCCCCCGTGTACGGGGGAGGAGGACCAGGCGAAGCCTGGTGGAGGGGGCGGCCGGAGGCCGCGGGGAATGGGAGGCGCCGGGGCGGACCTCGCCCTTCGACAAGCTCAGGGTGAGGTCCTTTGGGGGGCGCGGCGCCCGCCCGCCGCTCCTCCTCGCCCACCCGGTGCCCAGCCCGCCCCACCGGCGCCGCCAGCCCTACGCCTCGTCGCCCGTCGCCCCTATGCGTGGTGCTCGGTCACCTCGATTTTGGCCAAGGCGCGCTTGTCGAGATCGGCAAAGTCGGGGTGGTAGCCGACGCCCGGCTCGTCGGAGACGGTGAGCATGCCATCGACGATGGCCAAGGGACCGAGCCCGGCGAGGCCCTTCATCTGCTCCTCGTTCATGATGATCTGCTCGTAGTAGTCGTTGTTCGAGATCGCCGCGCAGAGCTGGGCGTTCTCCAGCCCCATGCCGTGCACCTCGGCGCGCATGCCAAAGCTCTCGGCCATGTGGGCGATCTTCATCGAGCCGGTAAAGCCGCCCTTGTAGTGCGACGACACGCGGACCATGTCGAGCGCCCGATCCTCGATCCAAGTCGCCATGTTGAAGTGGATGCCGTCCGAAGTCTCGGCGCCGAGGATCGGAATGTCGAGCTTTTCGGCAAGCTTGCGGTAGGCGCCGAGATAGAACTCGCGCATCGGCTCCTCGTACCAGAGGAAGCCGAGGTCCTGGATGGCCTTGCCGAATTCGAGGGCCTCCACATAGTCCCAGCCCGCGGAGCCGTCGAACATCAGGTCGGCATCAGGACCGGTCCATTTCCTCAGCGCCGTCGAGAGCTCGATGTCGCGCTTCACATCACCCCAGGCGTGGAGCTTGAACGCCCTGAAGCCGAGGTCCTGCGCCAGCTTGATGTGCCGCTCGTAGTCGGCAAGCGTCGGAAAGGTTACCGTCGAGGCATAGGCCGGCACCTTAGGGTCGTGGCCCCCAAGCATCTGGTAGATCGGCATCTTGGCGCGCTTCGATTTGATGTCCCAGCACATGATGTCGAGGAGGCCGAAGTGGCGCATGTGCACTTCCTCGATGCGGTCGATCTCCCACATCCGCACCCACATGCGTTCGGTGAGGAGCGGATTTTCGCCGATGAATTCGTGAAAGCGGCGGCGGACGAGATCGAGCACCGCCTCGCCGCGGCCGATCTCGACCACCCCGTATTCGCCCTCGTCGGTGTCCATGCGCAAGACCGCCTTGTGCGGCTTGCTGCCGGGCGGAATGTCGCCGTGCGAGCCCGGCAGGCCGTCCCGCCAGATGTATTTCGGTCCGGGCTCGGTCTCGACGAGCCAGCAGGTGAATTTTTCGATGCGCATGAGAGAGGTCCGGTTGGTGGGGATTCTTTCGGGCGGCGTCCGTCGTGACGAGAGCGGCCCGGATCGGGTCAGGTTTCTCGGCCGCGCAGCATCGGCGGGCCGTCACGGGCGACCTTCCAGGGCGTGTCGTAGGAGGGGGGCTGGGCGTAGCGGCGCATGCCGAGGACGAGCCGAGCCCCGGCACCCGGCGCGAGGCCGATCTCGATCCAGCGGCCGTCGACGGGCTCGGGCGGGCCGCCGTCGATCGACACGGAGGTGAAGGCATGTTCGGCAAAGCCGCCGGCCTGCACCACGACCCGCCGGGCGGCGAAAAGGTCGGTGTTGACAAGCGTTACGGTCGTTGTGTCGGCGGCGAGGCGCTCGACGAGGGCCGCGACGCCTTCGGGGAGGCCGGGGCGGCGCCGGTCGGCGTCATGATAGCGCAGCCGGGCCAACTGCAGCCCGCCGTGATAGACGTGCATGGGGCCGCCCAGGGTGAGCTGCGTCAGCGCCTCGACCATCACCGGGGTCAGGTCCTGCCACATGTGGATGGTCATCGACTCCCGGTAGTGGTCCATGGTGCGGGGGTCGAGCTCGGGCCTTCGGAAGCGCGCGAGCTGCCGCGCCACGAGGTCGAGGTTCGTGCCGAGGATTTCCTCGGGGTAGCCGGGATACTGGCCGCGGATGAACCTGAACCACTGCGGCGTGTTGGCATTGAAGCCCATGTGGCCGCCGGCGGTCTTGTCGCCGTAGCTCGAATAGGCGTCCGAGACGCGATCGAAGAGGTCGTGGGTCCAGCCGCGCTCGGCGCGCTCGGCGTCCTCCTCGGCCATCGACATGTTCCAGGCGTAGATGCCGAACATCGGGTGCGGGTGGCGGAAATCGCGCCAGCCCGCGTCGTAGTGGCGGTTGGGCACCAGCCAGTGGCCGCCTTCCTCGCGGCCGAGCGACCAGAGCCAGTCGAGCTGCGAGCGGAGCAGCCCCAGGTGCCGGTCGTCGCCGCTGAGGAGCGTCGCGTTGCTGCCGGCAACGCTCAGCGGCTCGAGGATGGTCATCGAGCCGTGCGGCCAGCGCCAGCCATAGTAGCCACCCCACCATTTGCCGTCATTGTACTCGCCGATCTCGCCGGAGAGCCCGACGTTGTCGGGGATCAGGCCGCCATTGCGGGCGGTCCGCTCCTCCCAGGCAGCGAGGTAGTCGAGTACCCAGCGGCGGAATTTCTCTTCCCCCGAGAACATGAAGGCGTGCGTCATCATGGAGGAGGCGGTGAGGTTGAGCGGCACGTCGCCGCGCGACTGGCGCGCGTTGATGCGCTCGAGAATGGCCCGGTAGACCGCATCGTCCGACCAGGGCGTCTCGTGGCCATAGGGATCGATGCCGGGGAGGTCCTCGAACGGGGAGAGATAGTTGTCGAGGATTTCGCGGTGCGTGACCCAATCCTCCTCCGTCTGCACGAAGCGCGGGCCGCGGCTGCCGGTGATGGGGGAGCGGATCAGCCGCCGTTCGGGATCGTAGTTGGGGGCGTCCGGCGTCTCGCCGGTATAGAGCTCGGCAAAGCGCCGGGCGCGCTGGCGGTCCATCGGCATGTGGGGATCGCACAAGCCGAAGAAGTAGAAGAAGAGCGAGCTCTCGCCGTGGTGCATCCAGTCGTAGTAGGCGTCGAACTCGTTGTGGATCTGGCCGTACTGCGTCCACTGCCAGGTGATGGCGTCCCAGATCTTCCGTGAACGCTCATAGACCTCGCGGGAGCCGCCCAGGGCATAGAGCAGCGGCATGTTCATGAACCCCTCATAGGGGTCGTCCGAGCCATCCATGCCGGGCCAGCGGTCGCGCCAGATCAGCGTGCCGTCCTCGCGGCAGTAGCGGTCGGCGAATTCGATCGCCGCCCGGTCGAGCACGGCGAAGAGCTCGCGCTCGAGGAGCGCCCAGCGCGGGGCGGGCATCGCCGCCGAGACGGTGAAGGCGGGAATGGGCTGCGTGGACATGGCTGCCTGATTGCTCAAAGGGTTAGCGGCTCACCTGAATTTGCTGCGCGGCGGGGAGTGGCACGGCCTCACCAGCTTCACCTCTCCCTCGGGGGAGAGGTCGGTTCGCGACAGCGATCCGGCTGAGGGGGCCTTTGCCAGACTCCAGATCGGCCCGATCACAGCCGCAGCCCCGTTTCCGGGTCGAAGAGGCTGACCGCGGCCGT
>DASZTU010000225.1:0-24547 GCA_035547975.1 Devosiaceae bacterium
TGGCTCGTGGCGCGGCTCGGCCGCTTCACCGCCCTCCATCCGGAAATCGAGTTCCGCATGGTCGCGACGGGCAAGCTCATCGACCTCTCTCGCAGCGACATCGATTGCGGCATCCGCTTCGGCAACGGCAAGTGGCCGGGCGTCCGGGCCGACCCGATCGGCAGCCGGACCGTGCTTCCCGTCGCGGCGCCCGCCCTCGCGCAGCGGCTCAGGACGCCCGGCGATCTCGCCCATGTCCCGATCATCGTCGACGAGGCGACGATGCTCTCCTGGGACGAATGGTTTGCCGCGGCCGGGATCGCGCCGGCGCCGCCGCGCAGCGGACCCGTCTACTCCGATCCGGCGCTCGCTTTCGAGGCGGCGGTGGGCGGCCAGGGCGTATTGCTGGCGGTTGAAATGATGGCGGCGGACGCCCTCCACGACGGCCGGCTCGCCGCCCCCTTCGGCATCCGCAGCACGACCAGACACGGCTACTGGTTCGTCACCAGTGCGGAGCGGCACGTTCCAGCCAAGGTGCACCGCTTCAAGGACTGGCTCGATGCCGAGATCGCGGCTTCCGCCGGGCGCACGGCGCCGCCGGCAGTTGCGCCCGCCGCCTCCCTGCCCTAGCAAGGCGCGCGAGTTCTGGAGGGCAGGCATGCGGGACGGGCTTCGCGTCATCCTGATCGGCGGCACGTCGAACATCGGCAAGTCGACGGTTGCACGGCACATTGCGCAGCGGCTGGGCTGGGAGGAATTGTCGACGGATCGGCTCGGGCGCTATCCGGGCCGGCCGTGGGCCACGCCTCCGGACGTCGTCAAGCCGCACGTCGTCGAACACTATTTGACGCACGACGCCCCGGCCCTGGTGCTCGGCCAACTCGAGCACTACCGGAATATGTGGCCGAAGGTCGAAGAGGCGGTCCGCGCCCACCTCCTCGACGACAGCTCGCCGCTGGTGCTCGAAGGGTCCGGCGTTTGGCCGGACAATGTTGCAGCGCTCGGGCTTCCGGCGGTGGCGGCGGTCTGGCTCACCGGCAGCCCGGAACTCATCGCGGCGCGCATCCGGCGCGAAAGCCGCTACGAAGAGGCCGACGAGCAGGGGCGGCTCCTCATCGACAGGTTCGTGATGCGCAGCCAGGGCTACGATATCGAAATGCGGGCGGCGCTCCAAAAATATGGGCTGCCGCTGATCGAGGTAACGCCGGATACGACGGTCGAGGCGCTGGGCGGAGCCTGTCTCGAGACGATGCGCCCCCTCGGCTGAGCGGTGTTGCGGCGGCAGCCGCACAAGATTAGAACAATTCTAATCCTTGCCATTGCCGGAGAGCGCCGTGCTCAGTCGTGTCCTGCAGCCCAATCGCCGCGAGTTCTCGTCCCTGAGCGAGCGTGAAATCCTGTCCCTGGCCGTTGCCGCCGAGGAAGAGGACGGCCGCATCTACGCCACCTACGCCGAAAAGCTCAGGCCGCATTTTCCGGCGACCGCCGCCATCTTCGACGGCATGGCGGAGGAGGAGGACGGCCACCGCCGGCGCCTCCTCGATCTCTATGTGGAAAAATTCGGCAAGCAGCTGGTGCCGATCCGGCGCGAGCACGTGCGCGGCTTCCTGCAGCGGCGCCCGCTTTGGCTCACCGACATCGTCAACCTCGATGCCGTGCGCCAGCAGAGCTACGAGATGGAGGAGCAGGCCTACCGCTTCTATCTCGAGGCGGCCAAGCAGACGACGGATGTCGCGGTGCGAAAGCTCCTCGGCGACCTCGCCATGGAGGAAAAGGCCCACGAGCACGCCGCGGGCGAGCTCGAGGAGAAGCATCTCGAAAGCGGGGCGCGCAGCGTCGAGGCGGAAGAGGCGAAGCGGCAGGTGCTGCTCACCTATGTCCAGCCGGGCCTCGCCGGGTTGATGGACGGCTCGGTGTCGACGCTCGCGCCGGTCTTTGCGGCAGCCTTTGCCACGCAATCCACCTCGCAGACCTTCCTCGTCGGCCTTGCGGCGGCGGTCGGCGCCGGCATTTCAATGGGCTTCACCGAGGCGGCGGCAGACGATGGCAAGCTCACCGGCCGCGGCTCGCCGGTCACGCGCGGGTTCGTATGCGGCGTGATGACGGCGATCGGCGGGCTCGGTCACGCCCTGCCCTATCTCATCCCGGAGTTCTGGACCGCGACGATCATCGCCATGTGCGTGGTGGTGGTCGAGCTCTGGGCCATTGCGTTCGTCCAGAACCGCTACATGTCGACGCCGTTCTGGCGCGCCGTGCTGCAGGTGGTGTTCGGCGGGGCGCTGGTGTTCGCGGCGGGCATCCTCATCGGCCACGCCTAAAAGCCGGGCCCTTGCGGGGCGGGCAGACGGGGGTCATCTGTTGCCCATGGACACCCGCAGCAAGACCCGCCGCCGCCTCGATCGCATCTATGACCGGATCGGCCGCCGCGTCCCCTGGGCGCGCGGCTTCATCAACTGGATTCAGCGGCCGCGGATGATCATCGTGCGGCTGCCGCTCGGCATCCTGCTCATCGTGGGCGGTCTGCTGAGCTTCCTTCCCATCCTCGGCATCTGGATGCTGCCGCTCGGCCTCATGTTCCTCGCCATCGACTTTCCGCCGCTCCAGGGGCCGGTTGCAGCCACGATCATCCGGCTCTGGCGCTGGTGGGATCTGAGGCGGATGCGGCGCGAGCGGACGCAGGCGGCGCGGTAGGCGCTTTTGGCGCCAGCCGACCGGCGAGCCAGCGCACTCCCGCTACGGCTTGCCGTGATCCGCCGCGATGAGGCTCGCCGCCTTGCTGCCGATCCCCATGGCCGGGGCGTTGGTGTTGCCCGAGGGGATCAGAGGAATGATCGAGCAGTCGATCACCCGCAGCGCCTCGATGCCCCGGACGCGCAGCCGCGCGTCGACGACGCTGCCCGGATCGTTCGCCGGGCCCATGCGCAGCGTCCCCGAGGGGTGGTAGTTGGTCTTGACCGTCTGGCCGCAGAATTTCGCCAGCGCCGTGTCGTCGACGACCTCCGCTCCCGGCAGCAGCTCCGTCTTGAGCTTCGACCTGAAGGGCTCCGTCGCGAGGATTTCGCGTGCGTGCCGCATGGAGGCGATGGTCAGCCGCAGGTCGTCGGGGTGGCCGAAGAAGTTGCAGTTGACGAGCGGCTTGTCGTCGGGGTTCGCCGACCGCAGCTTCACGCTGCCCCGGGCTTTTGGCCGCAGCAGGCACGAGGTGAAGGTCACGCCCCAGGTCGGCTCGGCGCTGGTGAGGTCGCGGTCGAGATAAACGATGGGCACGCAGTAGAGCTGGATGGTCGGCCGGTCGCCGCCGTCCGGATCATAAAAGAGGCAGGTCTCGATGCCGGTCGTTGTCACCGGGCCGGCGTTGAACAGCAGGTATTCGAGCCCGTTGAGCAGCGCCTTGAGGCCCTTGTCCTCGCCGAAATAGCCGTATTTTCCCTTGGCCGCGGCGATCACCGGCACCTCGTGGTGGTCCTGCAGGTTTTCGCCGACGCCCGGCAGATCCGCGATGACCTCGATGCCGAATTCCCTGAGATGGTCGGCGGGACCCATCCCCGAAAGCATCATCAGCTTGGCGGAATTGTAGCTGCCGGCGGCGACCAGCACCTCGCGGCCGGCGCGCACGGTCTTCCGCTCGCCGCCCTCACGATAGGCGAGACCCACGGCCCGCCCATTCTCGACCAGCACCCGGTCGACCTGCGCGCCGGTGACAATGGTCAGGTTGGGGTTGCCGGCGAGCGGATCGAGATAGGCCTTCTTGGCGTCGGAACGCTCCTTGCGGCCGTTCCAGGTGCCGTAGGTGTGCTGCATCACCCCGACCCCGTTCTGCCGCTCGCCATTGAAATCGGGGTTGTAGGGGTGCCCCAGGGCCTGGCAGGCCTTCATGTAGTCTTCGGCCGCTTCCGAGAGATAGCCGGGCTCGGAAACCCGCAGATTCCCGGCGATGCCGTGATAGGGCTCGGAGAAGCGGCTGTTCTGCTCGACGCCTTTGAAGTGCGGCAGCATGTCGGCATAGGACCACTCGTGGTTCGTGCCGAGCCAGTTCGCCCAGGAATCGTAATCCTGCTTCTGGCCGCGCATGTAGACCATGGCGTTGACGGCGCTGCCGCCGCCGAGCGCCCGCGCCACCGGCACGATGGGGCCGCGGCCGCCCAGCTGGGGCTGCGGCACCGTCTCGTGCATTTCGAGGAAATCGTCGCGGTTGAGGTACTTCATGTACCCCGCCGGCATCTTCATCAGCGGGGCCGTCTCGCGCGGCCCGCGCTCGAGGATCAGCACCGAGAACCCGAAATCCCGCACCAGCCGCATGGCGCAGGTCGAGGCGGCGGAGCCGCCGCCCGCAATGACGAAATCATATTCCCTGGCCGCCATGCTTGCCTCCTCGCCGCGGCGTGTTCTTAGCGAGCCGCCGCCGGGAACGACAAGAGCGATCAGTGCGCCGCGACGAAGGCGGCGCCCGGCTGGGTCCGCCGCCAGCGCGTCAAGGCGAAGGCCACGGCCAGCGCCAGCAGGATGAGGCCGCCGAAGATCATGAGTTTCACCGGCGTCGCGCCCTCGGGGCCGAAGGCCACGCGGTACATGATGCGGCCGGGGAGGAAGGTCAGCAGGCCGGTGACCACCAGCGCCAGCACGTAAGTGAACTGCATGGTGCGCTTGTGGTGGTCGATGTCGTGCCGGCGGGCGAAGGTGAAGCCGCGCCAGAGCATGACGAGCGTGAAGATCGAGATGAGGTGGATCGGGCTGAACAGCCACCACAGCCGGATCGTCCAGATGAAGAAGGACGACAGCGCCACGACCGCCATCAGCACCACCCAGGTGCGCCCCATCGCCTTGTGCAGGGCATCGCCCTTCTTGCGAAAGAGCTGCAGCGCGCCGAGCAGCAGCGCCAGCCCGGCAAACGCCGCGTGAATCTGGATGACGGGCGAGGCATTGAGCAGTGGCGAAAAATCCATCGGTCCCCCCGGAATGCGTGGCTCAACGTACCATGAACGAACGCCCCGCGACGCGCAACGAGAGCTTGTGGCGCATGGCGGGGCAGGGGAACGGCCGGCGCGGCCTCCCGGCCCTGCCCTTGATGATGCTGATGAGTTGCGGCAGATTGGCGCCCATTCATTGCCCGGTGCGCGCCCCCCGGCGCGACGGGTATCACCCCGCCGCCGCACACGACAAGCGTCACCCGTGGCCGGCCCTCAGACAGACGTATGGAGGATTGGATGACCTATCGGGCGCATTCGGCGCGCTATGAGGCGATGCCCTACCGTCACAGCGGTCGCTCGGGCCTCAAACTGCCGGTGATCTCGCTCGGCCTCTGGCAGAATTTCGGCGGCACGCGCGATTATCCCTCCGCGTTCGAGATCCTCAGCCACGCCTTCGATTCGGGCATCACGCATTTCGACCTCGCCAACAATTACGGCCCCCCGCCCGGCGCCGCCGAAGAGCTGTTCGGCGATGTGATGGCGCGCGATTTCCGTCCCTATCGCGACGAGATGATCATCTCGTCCAAGGCCGGCTGGGGCATGTGGCCGGGTCCCTATGGCGACCTCGGCAGCCGCAAATATCTCATCGCCTCGGCCGACCAGAGCCTCAAGCGCCTCGGCCTCGACTATGTCGACATCTTCTACTCGCACCGCTTCGATCCTTCGACGCCGCTCGAGGAGACGATGGGCGCGCTGGCGCAGCTGCACCGGCAGGGCAAGGCGCTCTATGTGGGGATTTCGAGCTATCCGGCGCAGCAGACGCGCGATGCCTACCGGATACTCAAGGAGATGGGCGTCCCCTGCCTCATCCATCAGCCGAGCTATTCGATCCTCAACCGCTGGATCGAGGAAGACGGAACGATCGACGTCTGCGGTGAGCTCGGCATCGGCATCATGGCGTTTTCGCCGCTGGCGCAGGGGCATCCTCTCGGGCAAGTACGCGCGGGGCACCGAGGGGACGCGGGCCGACGAGAAGAACTCCTCGCTGCGGCGCGCGGAGCTTGCGCCCAACATCCTCTCGGCCGTGGACAAGCTCGAGGCCGTCGCCAAGCGGCGCGGGCAGACGCCGGTGCAACTGGCGCTCGCCTGGGTGCTGCGGCGGCCGGAGGTCACTTCGGCGCTGATCGGGGTCCGGACGCTGGAGCAGCTCAAGGACAATCTCGGGGTGCTCAGCAACCTCACGCTGTCGCCGGAAGAGCTCGCGGAAATCGACGCGGCGACGAAGGACGCGCTGCTCGATCACCGGCCGAAGTTTTAGGACCGGGGCTCCCCCGAGGCGACGCGGCGCGAAGGCGTCTCAGGGATAGTGGTTGAAGAGGTTGCCGACGTCCGGGACGTGCCGGACGACCTCGTCGCTGATCGCGGTGAGCTCATCGAGCACCGACGGCGGAATCGCGCCCGCGAGCGCCGCGATATTGGCTTCGGCCTGTTCGCGATTGCGGGCGCCGGCGATCACCGAGGTGACGCCCGGGCGGCTCAGGATCCAGCGGATGGCGAGATGCATCAGCGGCCGGTCGAGCCCGGCCGCGAGCGGCTTCATCCGTTCGACGCCCTCGAAGACGTAGGGCCAGACGTCCGCCCGGAACGGCAGGATGGTGTGGCGCTGGTCGCCCTCGCGGAGGCCCGGATCGCGGCCGAATTTTCCCGTCAGTATGCCGTGGGAGAGGGCACTATAGGCGACGACGGCGATGCCGTGCGTCCGGCAGAACGGGATCACCTCCGCCTCGGCGTAGCGCCAGAGCAGGTTGTAGCCCATCTGGGCGGCATCGATCGTGCCGACCTCCTGCACCTGCCGCATGTTCTCGACCGAGAAATTGGAGACGCCGACCGCGCCGATCTTGCCCTCGCGGCGGGCTCGTTCGAGCCCCTCCATCTCTGGGCGGAGGTCGCGGCCCCGCTTGGGCCAGTGGATATAGTAGAGGTCGATGAAATCGACGCCGAGCCGGCGCAGGCTCCCCGTGACCTCCTTGTACATCGCCTCGGCGGTCATCTCAGGGGTATCGGATTTCGAGGCGAGGAATATCCCGTCGCGCCTGCCCCTGATGAACCGCCCGAGCAGCTCCTCGGAATGCCCCTTGCCGTAGCGCGCGCCCGTATCGAAGTGGCGGATGCCGGCCTCGTAGCAGGCCTCCATCGCCCCGGTGAGCTCGGCGTCGACCGAGCCGGGCGCCGAATAGGGCACGTACCAGGAGCCGCCGAGCCCCATGGGGAGTTGCGGCTTGCCGAGGGGACCGATGGTTACGGGCTTGATGGAGGGGTCTATGGCGAAAGGCGCGGGCATTGAACATCCGATGGTCTGGAAAGCGGCGCAGTATTGCCGCCGACGCCCGGAACGCAATGGCAAACTCGCCGCGGCTTCCAGCCGGGGCGACAAAAGCGGATGGGCCGCGCTTGACTCGCGGCGCTTCCTCGACCACACGCTCACCGGGAAACGGGCTACCCACTGGTGAAGGACGGGGATTTGCCGCGCGAGCAGGGGGCACCTGCCATGAGCGGAGCGATCGAAAAGCTGCTGGACGGCGTGCTCGTGCTCGACATGGCGCAATTCCTGTCGGGCCCGTTCGCGGCCCTGCGGCTCCTCGATCTCGGCGCCCGCGTCATTAAGATCGAGCGGCCCGACGGTGGCGATCTCTGCCGCCGGCTTTACCTGTCGGACACCGAGATCGGCGGCGATTCAACGCTCTTTCATGCCATCAACCGCGGCAAGGAGAGCTTTGCGGCGGACTACAAGAACCCCGCCGACCTGGCCCTGGTGCGGCGGCTGATCGCGAAGGCGGACATCCTGATCCAGAATTTCCGCCCGGGCGTCATCGGGCGGCTCGGCCTCGACTACGAATCGGTCCGGGCCATCAACCCCGGCATCGTCTATTGCTCGATCACGGGATATGGCGAAGCGGGGCCGTGGGTCGACCGGCCGGGGCAGGATCTTTTGGCGCAGGCGCGCTCCGGGCTGATGTGGCTCAACGGCGATGCGGGCCAGGGGCCGGTGCCGTTCGGCCTCGCCGTCGCCGATTTCCTTGCCGGGAGCGCCATCGTCGAGGGAGCGCTCGCGGCGCTCGTCCGGCGTGGCCGCACGGGGCAAGGCGCGCACATCGAGACGAGCCTCCTCGAAGCCCTCGTCGACTACCAGTTCGAGGTGCTGACGACCTACCTCAATGATGGCCGCCGGCCGCCGAAGCGCTCGGAATTCCGCAGCGCCCATGCCTATCTCGCCGCCCCCTATGGCGTCTACGAAACGGCCGACGGCTACCTCGCCCTCGCCATGATGCCGCTCGACCGCCTCGCCCCGCTGCTCGACTTGCCGGCGCTCTCGGGACTGGGCAAGGAAGCCCCCTTCACGGAGCGCGACCGGCTCAAGCGGCTCATTGCCGAACGGCTCAGGGAGCGCCCGACGGACGCCTGGGTTGCGGCGCTCGATGCAGCCGACATCTGGTGCGCAAAAGTACTGGACTGGCCCGAACTGATGGCGTCCGAGGCGTTTCGGGTGCTCGACATGCTGCAGACGGTCACGCGGGACGACGGCGTTTCGATCGAAACGACGCGTTCGCCGATCCGCGTCGGTGGCCGGCGCATGCGGGTCTCGGAAGGGGCGCCGCGCATCGGCCAGCACACCGCGGCGATCCGGGGTGAATTCGGCCTCTAGCGGATTTCGCCAGCGGCGTCCCCTTGGCCAACGGGCGGGAAGCCGCCATAGTGGCGCCCGGGAGAAGAGGAGCCCTGCCAGAATCGCCGACGTCCACGCAACACCTTCGGCCGGGCTGGATTTCGGCGATGCGGAGGCGGCCCGCGCGCGGCGGCGCTACAGGATGTCGCGCGCCCTGATTTATGGGGCGCTGGCGCTGTTCGCCGCGATCTATCTCTTTCCGGCGCTGATCGTCTTGTCGAATGCCTTCCGCAGCTACCCGGAAGTGGTGCGCCACGGCTTCATCGCGCTCCCCCAGAGCTTCACGCTCGACGCCTTCATCCATGCCTGGACCCGGACCTGCGTCAGTGGCACGTGCTCGGGCGTCGCGGGAAACTTCTTCAATTCGCTGCGCATCACGATCCCGCCGACGATCATCGCGACGATCATCGGGGCCCTCAACGGCTATGTGCTGAGCAAGTGGAAGTTCCGCGGCTCGGAGCTGATCTTCGGCGCCATGCTGCTCGGCGTCTTCATGCCCGGACAGGTGAACCTCCTGCCCTGGGCGTGGGTGATGGGCAAGCTCCACCTCGCCAACTCTGTCTATGGCCTCATCCTCATCCACTCGGTGCAGGGGATTTCCTTCACCACGCTCTTCTGCCGCAATTTCTATACCGGCATTCCCGACGACCTGATCCGTGCGGCCCAGATCGACGGCGCCGGGTTCTGGCGCATCTTCTTCAAGGTGATCCTGCCGCTCTCCCCGCCGATCCTCATCGTCACGGTAATCTGGCAATTCACCTCGATCTGGAACGAGTTCCTCTACGGCGTGATCTTCACCTCGGGTACCGAGCAGCCGATCACCGCGGCGCTGCTCGGGGCGGGCGCCGGCGGACAAAGCGCCGCCGTGCTGATCGCGGCCCTGCCGCCACTGGTGATCTATCTCTTCGGCGGGCGGTATTTCGTCCGCGGCCTGACGCAGGGTGCGATCAAGTAGCGGGGTGCGGGCCCCTCCCTCCGGCTAGAACTCGCCGACCACCACCGCCATTGGCGCCCCGATCGCGAGGGTCTCTACCGGTGGCTTCAGCACCGCGCCATCGACCGGAAAGACCGTGACGTTGCCCTCGTCCTGGTTGGCGACCAGCAGAAAACGCCCGTCGGGTGAGAAGCAGAAGTCGCGCGGCGTCCTGCCGCCACTCGGCCAGCGGCCGCTGAGGCGCAGCCGCCCGGTCGGCGGTTCGATGGCGAGCGCGACGATTTCCTCGGACCGGCGCACCTCACCGAAGAGCGTCCGCCCATCGGGCGAAAGCAGGAGCCCCGAGGGGTAGATGACCTCGCTCCCCTCTGCCTCGATGGTCAGCGTGTCCGCGAGGGTGAGCGCGCCCGTTTCGGTATCGACCTCATAGGCGACGACGGTCGCGAGCAGCTCGGTGATGAGGTAGAGGCGGCGCCCGTCGGCCGAAAAGACGATGTGCCGGGGGCCGGAGCCGGGCGTCACCGCCTTGTCGCTGTCGGGGACAGGGCCGAGGCTGCCCTCGGCGGCCAGGGCGTAGCAGAGGATGCGGTCCGACCCGAGATCGGTCACGTAGGCAAAGCGGCCGTCCGGCGAAACCTTGACGCAATGGCCATGCGAGCGCGCCTGCCGCTCGGTGTTGGGGCCGCTGCCCTGATGGTGGACCCGCGCGGAGGCAGGGAGCAGCCCGCCATCCGGCCCGATTGGAAATACCACCGCGGCGGCATCGGGCGCGCCCGGCGCGGGATCGGCATTGTAGTTGGCGGCGAGCAGGAAACGCCCGTCGGGGGAGAGGCTGCTGTGGCAGACCGTCTGGCCACCGGTCGGCTGGCGGTTGATCTCGCGCAGCGTGCCGTCGTCGGCAATGGCAAAGGCCACGACGACGCCCTGGCCGGCGGTCTCGTCCTCGGCCGCGGCGTAAAGCCGGCGGCCCCTGGCGTCGAGGGTAAGCCAGTTGGGGTCTTCGACGCCGTCGATCTCGGCGAAGGGGGTGATCTGGCCCGTCAGGGGATCGAAACGGGCGCTGGTGATGCCGCGGCCGCGGGGCGCGCCCGGGCCCGGCCGGGTGAGGCTGCCGATGAAGGCAAAGCTGGACATGGTCATTCCTTCCGAGACGCCGGACCGGGGCGTTGCCGTGCTGCCGGGCAACGTTCCAGCCTTGCGGCGGCTCCCCCGGCCGCGGCCAGAATGGGAATTTCGCCGCGACTGGCAAGCCCGGAAGGGGCCTTCTCCCCGGGCCTAAACCCGCTCGCCCCCGGCCGAAAGCTCGGTCCAGTCGAAATGGGCCTCGAGCGTCCGGTATGCCTCGTCGCCGATCTCGCCCTTGAGGCGCAGGTCGTTGGCGCGCTTGCGCGCTGCGGCGATGGCCGTGCGCCGGACGGCGTTGCCCGGCAGGTCCTCGATTCCCACCGCTTCGCCGTCGCCGTCGTCGAGCTCGATGGCCGCGTTATACTCACGCCGCAGGCGCTCTGCCTCCTCCGATTTGTCGCCGTCGAGCGCTTCCAGCGCCGCGCGATACGCCTCGCGGCGCGCCCAGCGGACTTCGGCTCCAACGGTATCCTCGCCCCTGAGGCGGATTACGCGGATCAGCGGCTTGAGCGTCAGCCCCTGGACGACGAGCGTGCCGAAGACGACGGCGAAGGCGCAGAGCAGGATCAGGTCGCGGTAGGGGAAGGGGCTGCCGTCGCGCAGGTGCTCGGGCAAGGCGAAGGCCGCGGCAAGCGTGACGATGCCGCGCATGCCGGCCCAGGAGATGACGACGGAGCCGCGCAGCGTCGGCTTGCCGCCCGAAAAAGCGCGGCCGCGACGCGCCGGTCCGCGCCAGGTTTGAAACGCCGAGTAGCTCATCACCCAGGCGAAGCGGACGGCGATGGCCGTCAGCAGCACGGCAAGGGCGATCAGCGGATAGGACTGCCGCTGCAGCGCGTCCAGACGCTCCCAGATCGGCCGCAGCTGCATGCCGATGAGAACGAAGGCGAAGATGTTGAGCACGAAAACCGCCGTGGCCCAGACGGCATTGGTCGGCACCCGCATGCGGGCCGCCTGCTCCAGCCGGCCCTGGCGCGCCAGCAGGATGGCGAAGGTCACGATGGTCAGGATGCCGGAGAGGCCGATCGATTCGGCGGCGATCCAGACGCCGAAGGTCGAACAGAACTGGACGATGATCGCCGTCGGCACGTCCTGGATGCGGCCGATGATGAGCTGCACGACGCGCGAGAGCAGCCAGCCGGCGGCGATGCTGCCCAGCACGACGAGAAAGAAGGTCGGGACGATCGTTGCAAACGACACTCCGCCGGAAACGGCGGCGAACACGGCGAGGCGGTAGAGCAGCAGCGCGCTCGCGTCGTTCACGAGGCTTTCGCCCTCGAGAATGGTGAGGATGCGGTGGGGCAGCTTGATCTGCCGAACCACCGCCGTCGCCGCCGCCGCATCGGGTGGCGCGACGATGGCGCCCAGGGCAACGGCCACCGGCCAGGGAATGTCGGGGACGAGCAGCCGGATGACGATTGCCACCGCGACCGTCGTGACGCCGACCGCCATGATGGCGAGGCTCGCGACCGCCCGCCAGTTCTCCTTGAGGTCGCGCGGCGAGGAATCATAGGCGGCGTCGAGCAGCACCGGGGCGACGAACAGCGTCAGGGCCAGGTGCGGGTCGAGCGTCCAGCCCGGACTCTGCGGGACAAAGGCGAGAGCGACGCCGCCGATCGCGAGCAGCGTCGGGTAAGGGATCGCGAGCCGCCGGGCCAGCGCGGCCAGCAGCGTCGCCCCGAGGAGAAGAACGATGATCCAATCGAAAACGTCCATGTGGAAATTGATACACGGCGGCGGGAAGCCGCGACAGGGGCAGGCGCCCGGGCTGCGCCCCGTCCACCACTGGTGGATTGGTTCATCCGACTGTCCTGCACGCGCGACGGGCGCGCTGCCCAGGAACCGTCTGCAATGCTCAGTTCCGGGGCATTTTCGAGCCCATTTCGCCCGTTGACATCGTCGTCCGACCGCATACTGTGACCTTTGTACCAATTGGGGATTGGTCCCGCCTCGAATGAGTGAGCAGGGCGTCACGAACAATTCGCTGGTGGTGCGGCAGCGGCTGATGGCGCTGATCCGCTCCGGCTCGCTCGGCCCCGACGGGCGGCTGCCCACCGAGCGCGACCTCTGTGCGCAGCTCGTGGTGAGCCGCCGGGCGGTCCGCCTGGCGCTCGAATCGCTCGAGGCGGAAGGCCTGATCTGGCGACGCCAGGGCAAGGGGACCTTCGCCGGGCAACAGCCCGATCCGACGGGGATCCTTGCCGCCGCGATCATCGGCGAGACGACGCCCATGGCGGTCATGGAGGCACGCCTCGCCATCGAGCCGGCGCTCGCGGCGCTGTGCGCCGAGCGCGCGGCGCCCGAGGACATCGCCCGCATGCGGCACCTCGCCCGGCGGGTGCTCGAGGCGCGCGACCCGGACTCGACCGAGCTCTGGGACGGCGCGCTCCACCGCCTCATCGCGCAGGCGGCGGGCAACAAGCCGCTGGTTGCGATGTTTTCGCTGCTCGACGAGGTGCGGGCCACCGAAAGCTGGCGGGACGTGCGCTCGGCCGTGCGCTCGCTCGAAACGCTCAAGGTTTCGACCCGCGAACACCACGCGATCATCGACGCCATCGAGGCCGGCAATCCCGATGCCGCCGCCGCGGCGATGCGCGCCCACCTCACGACGCTGATGGTCAATCTCAGCAAAGCCGTCGCGACGCCGAAACGCCGCGCGCGCCGGCCCGCACCCCCACTCGACGCCTGACGGAGCCCCCGACCGATGAACGAAGCCGCGCCCACCATTTCCGATATCGAAGCGGCGGAGCGCCTCTTCGGCATCACCTACACGGCGAAGGAACGCGCGCAGATGGTGGGCAGTATCGAGGCGCAGATCGCCTCGGCCAAGCTGCGCCGCAAGACGCCGCTCGCCAACGACATGCCGATGGCGGTGAAGTTCGACCCGCGGCTGCCGACCTTCGCCATGCCGGCGCCGCAGGGCGTGCTGCGCTTCTCCGCTCCATCGACCGCGGCGCTGCCGGCGAGCGATGAGGACATCGCTTTCGCCCCGGTGACGCAGCTTTCCGCCTGGATCGCGAGCGGGCAGCTCAGCAGCCGGCGGCTCACCGACATCTATCTCGCCCGCATTGCGGCCCTCAACCCGAAGCTCGAGTGCTTCGCCACGGTGACGCCCGAACGGGCGCGCGCGGAGGCGGATGCGGCGGACGCCCTGCTCCGGGCCGGCGTCAATCTCGGGCCGCTGCATGGCATTCCCTACGGGCTCAAGGACCTCTTCGACACCAAGGGAATCGTGACCGGCTGGGGCGCCGAGCCCTACCGGGACCGCGTACCCGAACGCGACGCAACGGTGGTCAGGAAGCTCCGCGCCGCCGGGGCGGTGCTCCTCGGCAAGACCACCGTCGGGGCGCTCGCCTACAACGACATCTGGTATGGCGGGCAAACGCGCAATCCCTGGAACCTCAACGAGGGCTCCTCGGGCTCGAGCGCCGGCTCCGCTTCGGCCACGGCGGCTGCCCTCTGCGGCTTCTCGATCGGCACCGAAACCCTGGGCTCGATCACCTCGCCCAGCCAACGCTGCGGCACCACCGGGCTCCGGCCGACCTTCGGCCGGGTATCGCGGGCGGGCGGCATGGCGCTGTGCTGGACGCTCGACAAGGTCGGGCCGATCTGCCGCTCGGTCGAGGACACGGCGATGGTCCTCGCCGCCATCAACGGCTTCGACATCGCCGACCGCGGCTCGATCGAAGCGCCCTTCCACTTCGATGCCGGGGCCGGCATCGCCGGCCTCAGGGTCGGCTACCTGCCCGAGGCATTCGGCGAGGGCGCGACCGAGGTCGACCACCAGGCGCTCGCGGCGGTCAGGCGGCTCGGGGTCGAAGTGGTCGAGGTCTCCCTCCCCGCCCTCCCCTACGAGACGCTGGTCAACATCTGCTATGTCGAAGCCGCCGCGGCCTTCGAGGAGCTGACGCTCAAGGATCTCGACGACACCCTCAAGTGGCAGGACGACGGCGCCTGGCCCAACACCTTCCGCCGGACGCGCTTCATCTCGGCGATCGACTACGTGCAGCTCGACCGGCTGCGCTACCAGGTGATGCTGGCGCTCGACCAGCTCTTCGGCGAGGTCGACGTTCTGGTGGGGCCGTTCCAGACCGGGCCGATGCTGGTTGCCAGCAACTTCACCGGTCACCCCTGCCTCCACCTCCGCGCCGGCTTCCTCGATCTCCACACGCGGGAGATGGCGACCTTCGGCCTCGGCAAGCTGTCGGATGCGCCGGAGACGCATGGCGGCCGGAAATTCTCCGTGCCGCAGGGCATCTCGCTCTGGGGCCGCCTCTTCGAGGAAGGGCCGATCCTCAACCTCGGCATGGCGCTCGAGCGGGAACTGGGCATGGCGGCCCGGCGCCCGACGCTCGCCGGCTGAGGCGCCGCCGCCGCCCGGAAAGACGCACGACTCCACCGCGGCCACCGCCGCCCACCGCCAACACCAACAGGGACGCAACAGAAATGAAACGCAGAGACTTCCTTCTCTCTTCGACTGCACTCGTCGGCACGAGCCTCGTCACGAGCTCGCTCGTCCCCAGGCCCGCCTTCGCCGACGACGCGCCCCAAAAGGGGGGCACGCTCGTCTGGGGCCATTCGGAGACGACGCAGAACCTCGACATCCATCAGACGGGCACGGCCTCGAGCCTGCGGGTGCTGCAGAACATCCATAGCTCGATCGTCACGGTCGACAAGAACCTCGCCGTCATCCCCGGCCTCGCCGAAAGCTTCGAGCAGAGTCCCGACGGGATGACCTACACCTTCAAGCTGCGCAAGGGCGTCAAATTCCACGACGGCTCGACGATGACGTCGGCCGACGTCAAATACTCGTTCGAGCGCGTCAAGGATCCCAAGACCGGCGCGGTCAATTTCGAGGTGTTCAACAGCGTCGCCTCAATCGACACGCCCGACGACGACACGGTGGTGATCAAGCTCAGCAAGGTCAATGCGCCGTTCCTCGCGCGGCTCGCGGAAAACGGCGCGGGCGCGGTGATCCCCAAGGATTCCGGTCCGAAGCAGGGAACGACGCCGATCGGGGCCGGCCCCTTCAAGTTCGTCAGCTACGAGGCCGGCCACGAGGTGCAGATGGCCCGCTTCGACGACTACTGGGAAGGGCCCGCTTTTCTCGACAAGGTGATCGCCCGCGAGGTGACGGAATCGACGGTCCGCCTCACCGGCCTCCAGACCGGCGAGCTGCAGCTCATCAACGACATCCCCGCGGACCGGATCGACGAGTTCAAGAAGGATCCGAAATTCCAGACCATCACCTGGTTCCCGCTCAACTGGGACTTCGTCAACCTCAACCACGATTTCGAGCCGTTCAAGGACAAGAACGTGCGCCTTGCGATGGACCTGATCATCGACAAGGACCAGCTGCTGCAGGGGGCGCTCTGGGGCCAGGGGCAGATCACGGCTTCCCCGAGCTACCCCACATCGGCCTCCTACAACTCGGCGCTGAAGAACCGGGCGCAGGACATCGACAAGGCCAAGGAACTGCTCGCCGCTGCGGGCTATCCGCCGGGCAAGCTCAAGCTCGTGTTCAAGGCGACCACCAATTATCCCTATCACATCGAAGCTGCGCAGATCATGGTCGAGTGGTTCAAGTCGGCCGGCGTCGACATGTCGATCGAGCAACTCACCTGGTCGGACTGGCTGAGTCAGGTGTGGACGAACAAGGACTTCCAGATCACGATGATCAACTTCTTCACGCTCTGGGAGCCGGACTTCCTCTACTACAGCCTCTGGCACTCGACCGGCGCCTTCAACTTCCGGCACATCAAGGACCAGGCCATCGACGACATGCTGGAAAAGGCCCGGGTGACGGTCGACGAGACGGCCCGCAACGATCTCTACAAGCAGGTGCAGCAGCGCATCTTCGACGAGGTGCACGACGTCATCCTGTGGTTCCGCAACGGCTCGATCGGCGCGCAGCCCACGGTCATGGGCCTCGATACGATCGTCCACCCGAACGGCAGCAACCTCAACTTCCACAAGGTGTGGCTGAAGAGCGCCTGAGAAGGGGCCACGCGTCGCCCTGGGGACAGAGGCCCCGCACCCTGGGTCCCCCTTCTGGCAGGGTGTTGCCGCCGGCCCCAGGCCGGCGGCAAGCCCGCCATCGCACCGAGGCTCGGCAGAACTGAGGAGGCTGCCGCAATGACGATTTTCATTCCGTTCGGGACGTGCAGATGAACTATCTCCTCAATCGCCTGATCTCGATCGTCCTCACCCTGTTCCTCATCTCGGTGATCACGTTCGCGGTGACGAACATCCTCCCCGGCGACGTCGCGCAGATGATCATGGGGACGCAGAGCAATCCCGAGGCGCTCGCGGGCCTCCGCAAGAGCCTCGGTCTCAATGATCCGCTGCCGGTGCAGTACGCCCACTGGATCTGGGGCCTTCTCACCGGGAACTGGGGCCATTCGCTGATCTTCAAGCAGGAGATCGCGACGCTCCTCGCTGAAAAGATCAAGGCGAGCGCGCTGATCGTGGTGCTTTCGATGCTCATCGCGCTCGTCTGCTCGGTGCCGCTCGGCGTCTGGTCGGCGGTGCACCGCGACCGCTGGCAGGATACCGCCTCGAGCAGCGCGGCCCTGCTCGGCGTGAGCCTGCCCGACTTCTTCTGGGGCATCATGCTGATCCTGCTCTTCGCACGGACGCTGGGCTGGCTGCCCTCGAGCGGCTTCGTCGACCCCGCCGCGGATTTTGTCGGGGCGGTCGACCACGCCTTCCTGCCGGCGCTCGCGCTCGGCCTCGGGCTCATGGCGCACCTCACGCGCATGACGCGCTCGACCATGGTCGGCATCCTCAACCAGGAATTCATCCGGGTGGCGCGCGCCAAGGGGCTGGCCGAGCGCACCGTGGTCTGGCGCTACGCCCTCGCCAACGCCATCGGCCCGGTGATGACCATCGCGGGGCTCCAGGTGGGCTACCTCTTCGGCTCGATCATCGTCATCGAGACGCTCTTCAACTACACGGGGATGGGCTGGCTCACCTACCAGGCGCTGCTCAACCGCGACGTGCCGCTGATCCAGGCGACGGTCTTCGTCATCGCCTCGGTGGTGATGCTGGCGAGCCTCGTCGTCGACCTGCTCTATGTCCTGATCGATCCCCGCGTCAGGCTCGGGTGACCGGCGATGCGGCGCTTCCTCACCTCCAAGGGCCTCATCGGGATCGTGCTCGTCGGCGTGATCGTGCTCGTCGCGCTCCTCGCCCCGCTGTTCGTCTCCAACGAGCTCGCCAACAAGATGTTCATGACGGCGCGGCTCAAGGGCCCCTCGCTCGCCCATCCGCTCGGCACCGACCAGCTCGGCCGCGACCTCCTCTTCCGCGTCATGCTCGGCAGCCAGACCTCGCTGATGATCGCCGCCTCCGCCGTGGTCACGAGCCTCGTTCTCGGCCTCCCCATCGGGCTCATTTCCGGCTACTTCCGCGGGCTCACCGACAACGTGCTGATGCGGCTCGTCGACACGCTCCTCGCCTTCCCGGCGCTGCTCCTCGCCCTCACCATTTCGGCGATGCTCGGGCCGAACCTTCAGAACACCATCATCGCGATCGGCGTTGCCTTCACCCCCTACCTCGCCCGGATCGTCCGCGGCGAGGCGCTGCGGGTCGTGCAGATGCCTTATGTCGAGGCGGCGCGGGCTTCCGGCACCAACGACCTCAAGATGATCGTGCGCCACATCCTCCCCAACATCATGCCGCAGATCATCGTGCAGTCGACGATCAGCCTCGCCTTCGCCATCCTCGCCGAGGCGGGGCTTTCCTTCCTCGGCCTCGGCACGCAGCCCCCCAACTCCTCGTGGGGGCTGATGATCCAGACCTCCCGCGACTATCTCGACCGGGCGCCGTGGACGGCGCTCGTTCCCGGCGCCGCCGTGGCCCTGACCGTCCTCGGCCTCAACATGTTCGGCGACGTCCTGCGCGACGTGCTCGACCCGAGGGCCAAGTGATGGACGCCCCGGTGATCGACAGGAATGCGGCGGACGCGGTTTCGCCGCTCGTCAGCGTGGAAAGGCTGCGGGTCGAATTCGAGACCGACAGCGGGCCGGTGGTGGGGGTCGAGAACGTCAGCTTCACCATCAAGCCGGGCGAGACGGTCTGCGTCGTGGGCGAATCCGGATCGGGCAAGTCCGTGACCTCGCTGTCGCTGATGCGCCTCGTCGAATTCGGCGGCGGGCGCATCACCGAGGGCGCGCTGCGTTTCGCCCGGCCGAACGGCGAGGTGATCGACATCGTCGCAACCGACCCCGAGCAGATGCGGGCGATCCGCGGCAACGAGATCGGCATGATCTTCCAGGAGCCGATGACGTCGCTCAATCCGGTGTTCACCATCGAACGCCAGCTCGTCGACGGGCTCATGGTGCACAAGCGGATGGGCCGGGAGGCGGCCCGCCAGCGGGCGCTCGAGCTGCTCCGGGAAGTGCGCATCCCCGAGCCCGAGCGGCGTCTCAAGCAATATCCGCACGAACTGTCGGGCGGCATGCGGCAGCGCGTGGTCATTGCCATGGCGATTGCCTGCGAACCCCGCCTCCTGATTGCGGATGAGCCGACGACGGCGCTCGACGTCACCATCCAGGCCGAGATCCTGGCGCTGATCGACCGGCTCAAGCGCGAGATCGGCATGGCCGTGCTGTTCATCACCCACGACATGGCGGTCGTGGCGCAGATGGCCGACCGGGTGGTCGTGATGTATCGCGGCAACGTGGTGGAAGAAGGCGCGGTCGAGGACATCTTCGAGCGCCCACGCGAGGACTATACCAGGGCGCTGCTTGCGGCGGTGCCCCGCCTCGGCTCGATGCGGGGAAAGCCCGCGCCCGAGCCGATGCCGATCCTGAACCAGGGTGCGGCCTTGCCTGCCGAAGCGGCCGCTCCGGCGGCGACACCGACCCCCGAGGGCAGCCGCGCCGTGCTGCTCGAGGTGAAGCACCTGACGGCCCGCTTCCCGGTCAAGGGCGGACCGCTCCGTTTCACGATCGCCAACGTGCACGCGGTCGAGGACGTGAGCTTTTCCGTCCGGATCGGCGAGACGCTTGCGCTCGTCGGCGAATCCGGCTGCGGCAAATCGACGACGGGCCGCTCCATCCTGCGCCTCGTCGATGCGACCTCGGGGGAAGTGACGCTCGACGGCTGGGACATCCGGCGGCTCAGTCCCTCGGACCTGCGCAAGGCGCGGCGTGACATGCAGATGGTTTTCCAGGACCCCTTCGCCTCGCTCAATCCCTATCGCCGGCTGCGCGACCAGGTGGCCGAACCGCTGGTCAATTTCGGGCTCGCGCGGGGAAGCGAGCTCGACGACCGCGTGGCGCTGCTGTTCGACCGGGTGGAGCTGCCACGGGAGTTCCTGCGGCGCTTTCCGCACGAATTGTCCGGAGGGCAAAGGCAGCGCGTCGCCATCGCCCGGGCGCTCGCGACCAACCCCAAGCTGATCATTGCGGACGAGGCCGTGTCGGCGCTCGACGTTTCGGTGCGGGCGCAAATCCTCAACCTCATGATGGAATTGCAGCGCGAACTCGGCGTCTCGTTCCTCTTCATCAGCCACGACATGGCGGTGGTCGAACGGGTATCGCACCGGATCGGCGTGATGTATCTGGGCCGGATCGTCGAAATGGGCTCGCGCGCCGCCGTGTTCGAGGACCCGCGCCACGCCTATACTCGCCAGCTGCTCGCCGCGGTCCCCATCGCCGATCCCCGGCAGCGGCACCTGCGCGACGACCAGGATTATCGCCCGATCGCCTCGCCGGTGTTTCCGGTCGGCCATACCCCACCCGCATCCGAATATGACGAGGTCGCGCCGGACCATTTCGTCCTGCGCGAGACCCAGGCCTAACGAGAGAGGAGCCGATCGTGCCGATCAAGAACCGCGTTTCCGAACTGCACGAGGAGATCACGGCCTGGCGCCGCGACATCCACGAAAACCCCGAGCTGATGTACGACACCCACCGCACCGCTGGCATCGTCGCGCAGAAGCTGAGGGATTTCGGCGTCGACGAGGTGGTCGAGGGGATCGGCAGGACGGGCGTCGTCGGCCTCATCCGGGGCCGCACAAATACCGCGGGCCGGGTGATCGGCCTCCGGGCCGATATGGACGCGCTGCCGATCCTCGAGGCGACCGGGCTCGACTACGCCAGCAAGACACCCGGCAAGATGCACGCCTGCGGCCATGATGGCCATACCGCAATGCTCCTCGGGGCGGCGAAATACCTCGCCGAGACGCGCAATTTCGATGGCACCGTGGCGGTCATCTTCCAGCCGGCCGAGGAGGGCGGCGCGGGCGGGCTCGCCATGGTCGAGGATGGGCTCATCGACCGCTTCGGCATCTCGGAAGTCTATGGCATGCACAACTCGCCGGGCCTGCCGCTCGGCAGCTTTTCCATCAAGCCCGGGCCCTTCTATGCGGCGACCGACAATTTCACCATCGAGGTGGTCGGCAAGGGCAGCCACGCCGCCAAGCCGCATGTGGGCATCGACACCACGCTGGTTGCGAGCCACATCGTCATCGCGCTGCAGTCGATCGCCTCGCGCAACGCCGACCCGCTGAAGTCGATCGTGGTTTCGGTCACCAGTTTCCGGACGGAGAGCGACGCCTATAACGTGATCCCCGAGCGGGTGGAGTTGCGCGGTACCGTGCGCACCTTCGACAAGGAGCTGCGGCGGCTGGCGGAGGAACGGCTCAAGGCGCTGGCGACGACGACCGCCGCCGCCTTCGGCGCGCGCGCCGAGGTCGACTGGCAGCCCGGCTACCCGGCGATGGTCAATGCCGAGACGGAAACCACCTACGCGGCCGACGTGGCGCGCAAGGTTTCCGGCCGGCCGGTGGTCGATGCCCCGCCGATCATGGGGGGCGAGGACTTCGCCTACATGCTCGAGGCCTGCCCGGGCGCCTACATCCAGATCGGGAACGGGGACACCGCCGACGTCCACCATCCCCTCTACAACTTCAACGACGCGGCAATCCCCTTCGGCACGTCCTACTGGGCCGAGCTGGTCGAAACCCGCCTGCCGGTCGACTGATCGGCGGGGCTAGCCAAAGCTTTCGTTTGGTATGATGCTTGCATTGTCCATGAGGGGTGGGCAACCGGGGAGACAATGCGATGTCGTCCTTGCTTCAGAATGGCGACGCGCCCGAAGGCGCGACGCAAGTGCTTGGCGCTGGCCGAAGATCCTGGACCATCGTGCGAGGGCAGGTCGACCTTTCGACCCCGCCGCCGCCGCCCCTCAACGCGGTGATCGCGGCCGAGCCGCTCGACATCGAGGTCGACCTGCGCCGGTCTGCCGTCATCATCGTCGACATGCAGAACAATTTTTGTGCACCGGGCGGGCTGGTGGACCATCTGGGCGGGGACATCGCCCCCGAGCGGGCGCCGATCGCCCCGCTCAAGGCCACGCTGCCGCTGCTGCGGGGACGCGACATACCGGTGATCTGGCTCAACTGGGGCAATCGCCCCGACCGCAAGAACCTGCCGCCCACCGCGTTCTACGCCTTCAACAGCGATCGGCGGAGCCCCGGCATGGGCGGCCCGTTGCCGGAAGGGCGCGGCCGGATGCTGGAGAAGGGCAGCTGGTCGGCGGCGGTGGTCGACGAGCTCGAGGTCGCGCCCGAGGACATCCAGGTCGACAAATACCGGATCAGCGGCTTCTGGGACACGCCGCTCGACAGCATTTTGCGTAACCTCGAGGCAAAGACGCTGTTTTTTGCCGGTGTGAACCTCGACGTGTGCGTGTTGCACACACTCGCCGACGCGCATTTTCTGGGCTACAATTGCGTGCTGCTCGAAGATTGTTGCGGCACGACGTCCCCGGACTTCTGCGTCGCGGCAACGCTTTGGAATGTGAAACGTTGTTTCGGCTTCGTGACGCGGTCCGCCGCCCTGTGTCGGGCCATCGAGACCGCGACCAAGTCCGACTGAAGACGAAGCGCATTGCGACTGAGGCTTGCGGAGGGCGTCAAGCGCGGTCGGGACAGCAGGGGCTGGCATGAGACCGGCCTCTGACAAGGGTCAAGGGGGGCATCGGGTAAACAACTCGGAGCCCGGCCATGAAGAGACGGCCGCTTTACAGTCGATCCAGCAAGCCCCGGCCGGCGGGCGACGGGCCTGTGCCCGGCCTCTCCCCTGTCTACATCGAAGGTCCTGATGCGGCCCCCGAGGGGCCGCTGCTGCGGACGCGCGTGGCGAACTGGTGGAGCGGCTTTTACGCCAGGCGGCGCGCCCCGGTTCTGCTCGGCGGTGCCGCGCTCATCGCGCTCCTCATCGTCGGCGCCCACGACCTGCTGCGTCCCCTCCCCGAGCCGCTGACCCAATCGACCCTCAACGCGGCGGTGAATTTCGCCATCGATCACCGGCCGCCCCAGCCCGCGGCCACGGCCGTCGCCTACGCCCGGATCATCCCTTCGGTGGTTCGGGTCGACGGCTATGATCCACTGCGCCCGAACGCCTCCGGGAGCCCCGACGAACGGGGCGGCAGCCCCAACGATCCCACCTCGCCCTCCCCGCTCCACAGCAAGAGCGCCATTCCCGGGTATGAGAACAGTTCGGTCGGAACGGGCACCGTCATCAAGGACGACGGCACGATCCTCACCAACCTGCACGTCGCGGCCTCCGCCGCCAAGCTGCGCGTCACCTTTGCCGACGGCACGGAGGCCAATGCCAGCATCGTGGGCGCCGAGCCCGAAAACGACATGGCGATCCTCAAGCCGGACAAGGTGCCCGACGATCTCCAGCCGGCAACGCTCGCGAGCACCGCGGGGCTCAATCCGGGCGACCCGGTGCTCGCGACCGGCTTTCCGTTCGGGATCGGGCCTTCGACCTCCGCTGGAATCGTCTCCGGCTTAAGGCGCGAGTTCGAAGAGGAAGGCCGGCCGAGGCTGAGCAACCTCATCCAGTTCGATGCCGCGGCCAATCCGGGCAATTCCGGCGGCCCCCTCGTCAACATGAACGGGGAAGTGCTGGGGATCGTCACCGCAATCCTCAACCCCTCGGGCTCGCGCACCTTCGCCGGCATCGGCTTTGCGGTGCCGATCGAGAATGCCGCGAGGCCCGTGATGGGAGAATCGCCGCTCTAGGGGAATGGTCGAGATGAAACGGGTTCGGGCATGGCTGGCGATCAGCGCGCGGCGCGCGGCCCGATCCTTGCGACCTCCCCAGGGCGTGCGGGACTTGCCCGCGGCCATCGCCACCCGAAATGGCCACCGTCCGCCAAAGACCGGTGGAGGCCAGTTCGACCGCTCCACCCCGCGACCATGAAAGGCCGACCATGACAGACACCCCACAGGACATCGCCGAGGCCGCCGCGCTCATGGAGCAGGTGCTCTACGAGGTGAAGAAGGTCGTGGTGGGCCAGGACCGGTTCCTCGAGCGCGTGCTGGTCGCCCTCCTCGCCCGCGGTCACCTCCTCGTCGAAGGCGTGCCCGGCCTCGCCAAGACGCTGACCGTCAACACGCTGGCCCACGCCGTGCAGGGCACTTTCCGGCGCATCCAGTTCACGCCGGACCTCGTGCCCTCCGACCTCGTGGGCACCCGCATCTACAACCAGCGCTCGGGCGAGTTCACCACCTCGCTCGGCCCGGTCTTCTGCAACCTGCTGCTTGCCGACGAGATCAATCGCGCGCCCGCCAAGGTGCAAAGCGCGCTGCTCGAGGTCATGCAGGAGCGGCAGGTCACGATCGCCGGCGAGACCCACCCGGTGCCCAATCCCTTCGTGGTGATGGCGACGCAGAACCCGATCGAGACGGAGGGCACTTATGCCCTGCCCGAGGCGCAGGTCGACCGCTTCATGATGAAGGTGCTCGTCGGCTATCCGAGCGCCGAGGAGGAGTTCGTCATCGTGTCGCGCGTCACCGGCACGGCACACGCCGTGTCGCAGATCGCGACCACGGCGCAACTGGTCGCCCTGCAGTCG
>DASZTU010000226.1:0-5330 GCA_035547975.1 Devosiaceae bacterium
GGTTGACGAGGGGGCGGGGCGGGGGGCCTCCACCCCTGATCCCTCCCCACAAGGGGGAGGGAGAAGATGGGGGCGCCAGGCCGCTAGCCGTCGCTCGCCCCCCTCCAGCGTATCCAGCTCCATAGCCGGATCAAGTCCGGCCATTGCGTCAGCTGACCTCGCCGTCGAGGACGTCGAGTTCAGCTTCCCGTAGCCGCTTGATCTCGTCGCGGAGCTTTGCGGCGCGTTCGAATTCGAGGTTCGTCGCGGCTTCGCGCATTTCGCGCTCGAGGTCCTTGATGACCGTCGCGAGGTTCGCCCCCACCTCGACCTTCTCGCGGCCGTCGCGGCCTTTGCCGATCGAGACGGTGACGTGATCCTTCTCGTAAACCGAATCGACGATGTCCTTGATGTGGCTCTTGACCGATTGCGGCGTGATGCCGTGCTCGGCGTTGTAGGCCATCTGCTTTTCGCGCCGGCGGTTGGTCTCGGCGAGCGCCCGCTCCATCGAGCCAGTCACGGTATCGGCGTAGAGGATCACCCTTCCGTCGACGTTGCGCGCGGCGCGGCCGATGGTCTGGATCAGTGACGTCTCGGAGCGCAAAAACCCTTCCTTGTCTGCATCGAGGATGGCGACGAGCGCGCATTCGGGGATGTCGAGGCCCTCGCGCAAGAGGTTGATGCCGACCAGCACGTCGAAGGCGCCGAGGCGGAGGTCGCGGATGATCTCGATGCGCTCGATGGTGTCGACGTCCGAGTGCATGTAGCGGACGCGCACCCCCTGCTCGTGCATGTATTCGGTGAGGTCTTCCGCCATCTTCTTGGTGAGGACGGTGACGAGCGTGCGGTAGCCGGCTTTCGTGACCTGGCGGATCTCATCGACCACGTCGTCGACCTGCGTCTTGGCGGGGCGGATTTCGACCGGCGGGTCGATGAGGCCGGTCGGGCGGATCACCTGCTCGGCGAAGACGCCGCCACTCTGCTCCATCTCCCACTTGCCGGGGGTCGCCGAGACGTAGACCGATTGCGGGCGCATGGCGTTCCACTCCTCGAAGCGGAGCGGGCGGTTGTCCATGCACGAGGGGAGGCGAAAGCCGTATTCGGCGAGGGTCGCCTTGCGGCGGAGGTCGCCGCGATACATGGCGCCGAGCTGGCCGATGGTCACGTGGCTCTCGTCGACGAAGACGAGGGCATTGTCGGGCAGGTATTCGAAGAGGGTCGGCGGCGGCTCGCCGGGTTTTCGGCCGGTGAAATAGCGCGAATAGTTCTCGATGCCGGCGCAGGAGCCGGTCGCTTCCATCATCTCGAGGTCGAACAGGCACCTTTGCTCGAGCCGCTGCGCCTCGAGGAAGCGGCCGGCGCCGTTGAGCTCCTGGAGGCGCGCCGCGAGCTCCTGGCGGATCTGCTTGATGGCGCCGGTCATGGTGGCGCGCGGCGTCACGTAGTGGCTGTTGGCGAAGACGCGGATGGAGAGCAGGTCGCCCGAGCGCTTGCCGGTCAGGGGGTCGAACTCCTGGATGGATTCGATCTCGTTGCCGAAGAGGGTGATGCGCCAGGCGGCGTCCTCGTAGTGGGCGGGAAACAGCTCGACCGTGTCGCCGCGCACGCGAAACGTGCCACGGACGAAGCCGGTGTCGCCGCGCTTGTACTGCAGCTGGGTGAGCGAGCGCAGGAGCTCGCGCTGGTCGACCTTCTGGCCGCGGCGCAGGTCGAAGGTCATGGCGGTATAGTCTTCGACCGAGCCGATGCCGTAGATGCAGGAGACCGAGGCGACGATGATGACGTCGTCGCGCTCGAGCAGGGCGCGCGTCGCCGCGTGGCGCATGCGGTCGATCTGCTCGTTGATGGTCGATTCCTTCTCGATATAGGTGTCGGTGCGCGGGACATACGCTTCCGGCTGGTAGTAATCGTAGTAGGAGACGAAGTATTCGACGGCATTCTCGGGGAAGAAATTCTTCATCTCGCCGTAGAGCTGGGCGGCCAGGGTCTTGTTCGGCGCGAGGATCAGGGCGGGGCGGCCGGTGCGGGCGATGACCTGCGCCATGGTGTAGGTCTTGCCGGAGCCGGTGACGCCGAGCAGCACCTGGTCGGTCTCGCCGTTCTCGACCCCTTCCACGAGGTCGGCGATGGCGGTGGGCTGGTCGCCGGCGGGCTCGTAGCTGGTCACGAGCTTGAACGGGATGCCGCCCTCCGACTTGCCGGGGCGCACCGGGCGGTGCGGTTTCCAGGCGGCGTTGCCCTCCACCTCCTTGCGGCCGTGGAGGATGATCTCCTCCAGCGCTTTCACCGTGGCGGAGATGCCGACGGTCTGCGCGCCGGCGATCGCGGTGCCGGTGCCGCCGGTCACCGTCGAGCGGGCGCGGGTTTTGGGCGAGGGCAGGTGGCCGAAGCCGGCCTGCGGCGCCTCGCCGAAACCGTCGAGATTGGTGGGGCGCACCACCGAATTGGCCTTCGATTTCGGCGCCTTGAGCGACATGCCGGTGACTTCGGAGCGCCTGCCCTTGCTGGCGGTGCGCGGCGAGAGCTGGGCCTTTTCGGGGACGATGGGTTCTGGGGCATCCGCCCTCCCGTCCTCGAGGGGGGAGGTGCCGCCGGCGGCGCCGGTTGCGCCCTTCTTCACCCGCCCCTTGCCGGGAGGCGGGGGCGGGGGCTCCGCCGCCGCGCGGTCGGCGCGGTCGAGCGCGCGCTTGTTGCGCAGCCGCTCCTGCGGCAGCCGCTGGTTCAGCCGCTCGTCCTCGGCCTTCTCGATCTCGCCGAGAAACTCGTCGATCGAGAACTCGGTCTTGCCGGGGCGGGATTGTTTCGCGTGCGAGGCCATGATGCCGAAACGATGCTGAGGGGACTCGGGCCGCCAGTGTGGCACGAGAAGCCATAGATAGGCACGCTGTCAAAAAATGTCAGGAGGGGAGGGCTGAGTTCACGGAACAAGTGCAACACCTGCTAAGGCATTGTTGCGATGGGACGAAGCTATGAGCAGTTGCGCGGGAATGACGCCGAGAGGGCGGCCCGGAATTCGTGCCCCCACCACCGTCATCCCCAGCATCTTGCAGGCCCCCCATTCCAGCCTCTCGCGGAGCCCCCCACAGGGAACGCCGCGCGGCGAGGCGGCGTTTGCAGCGTCGGCGCGCTGGGCTATGGTCGAATGCGACAATAGGCGGCATTGCCGGGTGCGGTCAGGCGAATGGTCGACAGCGAACTCCTGCGCATCATCGGGCTGATCTATGACGCCGTGGTGCGCCCCGAGGGGTGGGAGCAGGCGCTCGACACGATCCGGGTGCGCCACGGCTGGTTCAACAGCTCGATGGCGGTGATCGGCCTGCCGGCCGGCAAGAACGTGGTCAGCGTCGCGCTCAACCTCCCCGACGATTTCCACGAGATGTCGCAAAAGCACGTGCGCGACGTCATCGAGCTCTGGGGCGGCCCGGAGCGGGTTGCGCAACTGCCGCTCGAAGAGCCGATCCTCAATTCCAACGTCACCGACCCGACGCGCTGGATGGAGAACGGCTATTTCCGCGAATGGGGGCGCCCGCACGGCCTCGTCGACCAGGTCGCCATCGGGCTCGCGCGCGATCCCACGGCGATCGCCAACATCAGCTTCGGCATCCACGAATCGACCATCGTCACCCCGACGATGATGGACGAGCTGCGCATCCTGGCGCCGCATCTGCGGCGCGCCGCCATCATCGCGCGCATCCTCGAGAACAGCCAGACGCGCGCCGCGACGCTCGAGGCCGCGCTCGATGCGACGCAGGCGGGGGCGATCCTCGTCAGGGGCGACATGGGAATCGTCCACGCCAACCAGTCGGCCGAGGCGATGCTGCGCCAGGGCGATCCGATCCGCGCCGCCAAGGGCCGGCTGCGGCTCGCCGAGGAGATCGTGCCCGGCCACCTCGAGGCGGCGGTCCAGGCGGCGGCCAACGGGGCCGCGGCCATCGGGCGGCGCGGCATCGGCATTCCGGCGCGCCGCGACGACGGCTCACCGCTCGTGACGCACGTGATGCCGCTCGAGGGGCGGCAGGGGCAGGCGCTCGATGCCGACGCGGTGGTCTTCGTTGCCGACAGCGGCGGGGCCGAGCCGGCGCCCGGCCAGTCGCTCGAGCTGCTGTTCGGGCTGACGCCGGCCGAGGCACGGGCCTTCGAGCTGGTCGTCAGCGGCCGGCCGAGCGGCAGCATCGCCCAGGCCATGGGGGTCGCCGAGAGCACGCTCAGGACGCACCTGCTGCGGGTCTTCGACAAGACCGGCCGGCACTCGCGGGCGGCGCTGGTGCAACTCGCCCGCGAACTCGAGCTGCCGGTCTAGGACGAGGGGACGCCTCCCGCGGGGCGTCGGGGCGCCTCCCGCGGGGCGTCGAGGCGTCGCCGGCCGGAGGCGGGCCTGGCGCGCCCGGCGGGCATCGTCTGCGGAAGGAGGGGGCAGCCCTTCCGCCTCGACGGGAAGGGCCGCCGTTGGGCGCAAAGAGCTATCGCTACTTGATGGTGATGGTGATCGTCAGCGGGCAGCAGGTGACGGAAATGGTCACGCGCGGCCGCGCCGTAGAGCCGGGCTTCTGCGTGTTGTTGATCTTTACGACCGTATCGGCCGGCGCGCCGCTCGCGACGAGGATCTTCTGGGCGGCGGCGGTATCACCCTTCTGCAGCGCGGCGACATAATCCTTGTTCTTCAGCGCCTTGCTGTGGGCCTTCTTGACGAGCGCAATCTGGGCCGCGGCGGATGGCATCTTCGTCATGGACGAGGACATGGACGAGGGCGGCGGCGTCGTGGTGGCGGCCTCGACCGCCGGCGCCGCCATCGCGGCGAAAGCCAGTATCGAGGTGAAAACAAGAACCTTGCGCATAGACAACCTCCCGATTTTGGCGCGGCGGTGAAAGCTGCCGCGACGCGCATTCTATCCCGGGCCGCGGCGCGGCGGGCGACGCCAACTCGTCGCAGGGGTGGGGATGGGGTGCGGTGTGCGGGCTTGGCGGGGGCAGGGAGGGGGTGCGGCGCGGCGCGATGTGCGCGAGCGGGGTTGGGGTAGGGAGGGAGTGCGGCGCGATGTGCGAGAGCGGGGTTGGCCCGGGAGGGGAGGTGCGGTGCGATGTGCAGGAGCGGCGGGGTTGGCCCGGGGAGGGGAGCCATACTCTCCGGCTCGCCGCCAAGTGCTTGCAGAAGGGCCAGTTTTCCTGGCCAAGATGGATTCCGCTTGCGCGGGAATGACGCCGAGGCGCGGCGCGTAGTTGGCGCCGCTTGCGCGGGAATGACGCCGAGGTCGCGGCGCGCAAGTGGCGCCGCTTGCGCGGGAATGACGCCGGGATCCGGCGCGTAGTGGGCGCCACCTTTGCGGGAATGACGCCGGGATGCGGCGTGCGGG
>DASZTU010000227.1:0-18438 GCA_035547975.1 Devosiaceae bacterium
CCTCCATCCACAGCCGAAAACTCCGCCTCGGGCCGGACAGGGTTGCATGCTCGGCCATTGGCCATTAACCCTACGCGAACTCTCGGGTACGCCTCCCTCGCATGGGAGGCATAACTGGACGGGGGATTTGCCCTTGCCCATCTGTGTGCCAGGCAAGCCTGGCGAGCAGTGAGCCCGCCTCGACCAGGGAGGTCAAGCACCGCCCGAAGGGCGGTTCGTGCATAAGGCGGCAGGAGACGGAATAGTCCACGCCGCTTAGGAGACTGAAGATGAAGAGCAGCTATCGCGGCTTCGAGATCATCGTGACCGGCGGTGACGAATGGAGCGCCGAGATCATCAACCCGCAGACCGGCAAGGCCTGGTCGCAGCGTCCGTCCAACCCGATCGCCGAGGGAAGCGACGCCTGCCGCAAGCAGGCGGAAAACCTCGTCGACGCGTTTATCGCGCTCAACGGCCCGATCGCGGCCTGAGCCGCCGAGCCGGCGCCCGCCGCCCCTTCCGCCTTCAAAGCACCCGAGCGATTTGCTAAGAGCCGACTCCATGACGGAGTTCGATCCTTACGCGGTGCTCGGCGTTTCCCGCAACGCCGAGCAGGGTGCCATCAAGGCGGCCTATCGGCGGCGGGTGCAGAAAACCCATCCCGATCGCGGCGGCGAGCCCGAAGAGTTCATCACCATCGTCAAGGCGTTCGGGCTCCTGAGCGATCCCGAGCTTCGCCGCACCTATGACCAGACCGGCATCGTCGACATCGAGGGCCTGCGCAGCTACCGCCGGGACGTCGCGACGGTGCTGGCCGACATGTTCGATGCGGCGGTGCAGTCTGCGGTCGCCTCGGGCCTCAAGCTCTCGAGCCTCGATTTCATCGAGCTGATGACCGCCGCGGTCGGCAAGGGCATGGCCGATGCGCAGCGCCAGGCGGCGCAGATCGATGGCGAAATCGGCGCCCTGCTCGCCCTTTCGAAGCGCATCCGGCGCAACGACGACCACCCGGAAAACCTTTTCGTCGAGCGGCTGAATCTCCAGGTGAAGGCCAAGACCGAGCAGCACGCCAAGGTGCGGCGTCGCCTGCTCATTCTCGAGACGGCAAACGTCGAGCTCGGGAACTACGAGTCGGACGTCGAACTGATCATGGCGCTCGAGGCGACCCCCTAGCCGGGCGACCGGGTTTTCCTAGAACTTGAAGCGGATGCCGAGCGCATCGGCGTTCGACCCGTCGATCGGGGCGATGAGACCATAGCCGCCCGAGCGGTGCTGCACGCGCCAGAAGACTTCCCAGTTCGGGTTGTCGGCCGGCGAGAGATCGAGCTCGGGGCCCATGTAGAAGAGCACCGGGATGTTGTAGCCCTGCGAGATCGAGCGGCCGGTCTCGGCGCCAATGGTGTGGGTGACCGCGCTGAGGCCGCCGGTCCAGGAGAGATTGATGTTCCAGCCCCAGGCCTGCCAGCCGGGGAAACGGACGACGGGGCCCGCCCAGATTTCGCCGGAGCTCGGACCGGAGCCGTCGAACGACAGGCGCGCCGCGGCGCCGACCTCGGCCCCGACCTTGAAGCCGCCCCAGCCGGGCTTGCCCAGCACCTGCGCGCCCCCGCCCACAAGGAAGTTGTCTTCCCAGAACGGCACGAAGAACGCCAGCGCCGGGTTGAAGGCGTCGGGAAACCAGCGGCTTTCGAAGCGGCCACCGAAGAAGAAGACGTCGTAGGTGAAATTCTCGGTGACAGTGGGGACCCAGGATTGCGCGCGGGCCGGCAGGCTCACGCCCGCCGCCAGCACCGCCACCCCTGCGAGAACGAAGTTGCCCCGCAACTCACCACTCTCCCGGCACGTCCTCCGACATTGGCAGCGCTCGCGGAGGCTGTCGATGGTCGATTCGGGGCAGTCCGGTTCAATTTTGGCGGCCTGGTGGCTTTTGCGTCACCATCGCGCTTATGGGGCCGGCCCGAGATCCCGCAGCCGGCGGGCGACGAGCCGCCGCTCCGGCCCATCCCCGAGCAGGCCGAGCGCCACGTTGTAGTCGCTACGTGCGGCCGCGGCATCCCCCAGCCGGCGGTGGAGTTCGGCCCGGGCGGTGTAGGCCGGGGCGTAGCCGGCGAGCCCGCCCTGCTCCAGTGCCGCATCGATCAGCGCGATGCCCGCTGCCGGTCCGTCACGCAGCCCGACCGCGGCCGCGCGGTTGAGGTCGACGACCGGCGAGGGATCGGCGACCCGCAGCAGGTTGTAGAGCTCGACGATGCGCCCCCAGTCCGTCGCCTCCGCCGTCGCCGCCCTGGCGTGTTCCGCCGCAATCGCAGCCTGGATGGTGTAGGCGCCGTATTCGTGCCCGGCGAGAACGCGGGCGAGGATCGCCCGGGCCTCGTTGATCGCGGAACGGTCCCAGAGCGAGCGGTCCTGGTCGGCCAGCAGCACGAGTTCCCCGGCGGCATCGAGCCGGGCGGCCCTGCGCGAATCCTGCAGCAGCATGAGCGCGAGGAGCCCCAAAGCCTCGGGATCGGAGAGCAGTTCCGTCAGCAGGCGCCCGAGACGGATCGCCTCCCCGCTCAGCTCCGGCCGGAGCAGGCCTGGGCCGTGCCGCGAGGCATAACCCTCGTTGAAGACGAGATAGATCACCCGCAGCACCGGCTCGAGCCGCATTGGCAGGTCGGCGAGCGGGGGCACCTCGTAGGGGAGCCCCGCGTCGCGGATCCGGGACTTGGCCCGGACGATGCGCTGGGCGACCGTCGGGGTCGGGATGAGGAAGGCCGCGGCGATCTCCTCGGTCGTGAGGCCGCAGATTTCACGCAGCGTCAGCGCCACCTGCGCATCCGGCATGAGGTCGGGGTGGCAGCAGGTGAAGATCAGCCTCAGGCTGTCGTCGGGGAGTTCCTCCGGCTCCATTTCGGCCGCATCTTCCGCCGCGCCCTCGATGCGCTGCGCCAGTTCGTCCCGCACGGCGGCGAACCGCCGCTGCCGGCGCAGCCGGTCGATGGTTCGGAAACGGCCGGCCGAAACCAGCCAGGCGCGTGGATTGCGCGGCAGCCCCTGCCGCGGCCATTGCGCGAGGGCGGCGGTGAACGCGTCGTGGAGGGCTTCTTCGGCAAGGTCGAAGCTGCCGAGCAGGCGGATCAGCGTCGCCAGCACCCGCCCCGCTTCGCGGCGATAGGTTTCGGCCACCCGCCTTTCCCACTCCGCGTCCTCGGCAGCCGTCATTTCAGCTGTGCTCGCGCGGCAGGAACGGGCGAACCTCGACCGTGCCGCCCGCCGCAACCAGTGGGCTGCGGCCGGCGATGGCGATGGCTTCCGCGAGGGTCGGCGTGTCGACGAGGAAGAAGCCGGCCAACGCCTCCTTCGTTTCGGCAAACGGCCCGTCGGTGGCCGAGAGCCTGCCGTCGCGCTGCCGGATGGTGACGGCTTTGCCCGGCGGCTGCATGGGGTAGGCCAGTGTGACCTCACCCCGGGCGAGGTGCCGGGCGTCGAATTCGAGGCAGGCGTCGTTGAGCCGGCTGGCCTCCTCCGGCGGGAGCCCCGCCAGGATCGAGCCGTCGAGATAGACGAGACAGGCGAATTTCATGGCCGTGCCTCAGCTGTGGTTGATCTCGAGGATGGGCCGGACCTCGATGCTGCCGTAGCGCGCCATGGGAATGGCGGCCGCGATCTCAAGAGCCGCGTTCATGTCGCGCGCCTCGACGAGGATGAAGCCGCAGAGGACCTCCTTTGTCTCGGCGAACGGCCCGTCGGTCGAGGACATCCGGCCGTCGCGCACCCGGATGGTCACGGCCGTCTCGGGGGATTGCAGCGCCTGCCCCGCGATCAGGTGGCCGCGCTGCTCGAGTTCCTTGTCATAGTCCAGGGAATCATCATCGAGACGGCGCCCCTCCTCCTTGCTCAGCGCAAGCATGGAGGGCATCTCCGCATAGACGAGACAGGCGTATTTCATTTTACGGCTCCTTCCTGAGTCCGCGACTGGTCGAACGGCCGAGGCTCAATTCGACGCTCGCTTGGCCGCCAGTCGAAGAATTTTTTTGAGCGGCCTCGCCGCGCCACGTGTCGATCGGCACCACTCTCCGGCGACTACCCCGGCAATAACCGAGCGGGTTGTCCGATGGACATGTTGACCGTGTTGGCCGCAACCCAGTGGCGCCGCCAGCGGCCGGGGGAGTTTGGCGGCTTCCGCTCTCCTATGCCGCCCGCGCGAGCGTCGGGTGTCCTTTTGAGGCTCGGTGCAGTGGCGCTGTCCTGCCTCGCGCTGGCGTCGCTGATCGTCCCGGCGGTGCTGCCGCACACCTGAAGCGATGGCTGACTGGCCTTTGCCGCGGCTGGCGCAGCCGGTCAGGGCTCGCGCTTGTGCGCCTCGAGCGCCCGGGCGGCACGCGCCTTCTCCGCCGCTTCGGCCTGCTTTTCCGCCTTCGGCCGCCCGAACTTCTGCCGATTGGCCTCGGCGGCGGCCTCCCTGTCGGCCCGTGCCTTCGCCTTACGCGCCTGGCGCAGGTTCACGATCTCCGCCATCACTTCACCGTCGATTTGAACTTGCCCATGAGGTAGGGCCCCGAGAGCACAGGCTCGTATTTGGGCTTGTCGCCGACCGCGAGGCAGACGTCGAGGCAGGCGATCTCGGCGAACCAGTTGGGCTGGTGGAAGAAGGCGAAGGATTGCCGGCGCTGCCGCGCCTCCTCCGGATTGGCGGGATTGACCACGCGGTGCACGGTCGACACCCACCTGTCGTTCGTCCAGCGCTGCATCAGATCGCCGATATTGATGATGAAGGCGTCCGGCACCGGCGGCACATCGACCCAGGAACCATCGGCACGCTGGATCTGGAGGCCTTTGCTGCCCGCCTGCGGCAGAAGGATGGTCAGGCTCCCATAGTCCGAATGCGCCCCTGCCCTCAGCTGCCCGGGTTGCGGCGCGACCGTCTGCTCCGGATAGTTGAGCGCCCGGAGCGCACTCACGGGGTGATCGATCATCGGGTCGAAGTAGTCCTCGGGCAGCGTCAGCCCCACCGCGAAGAGCCGCATGATCCGCGCCGCGAGGTCTTCCATGGCGCGATAATAGGCCTGCCAGGCGTCCTTGAAGCCGGCCGGCGCTGACGGCCAGATCGTCTCGGCGTAGCAGAAGCCGAGCGCCTCCTTGTCGGTCATGCCCGGCGGCACCGACAGCGGGCCCCCGTTGAAGCTTTCCTTGAGGTCAGGCGGCGTCGCAACGCCCCGCGAGGCCGCCAATGCCTCGGAATCCGGGCCAAGATAGCCGTAAGGGTAACCGGGATAGGGCGCCCGGGCTGCCTGCTTCACCTCGACCGGCTGATCGAAGAAGGCGGCCGCCTTGGACCAAAGGCCGGCGATGGTGTCCCGCGGCACGCCGTGATCGGCTATGGCGAGAAACCCCGTGGTGCGGCAGATCGCATCCACCTCGAGGCCGAGCAGCTTTCGGCCGTCGGCACCCGAATTCTCGAACTTGCTGAGGCTGATGATCGGAAAGGAGGCTTCCATGTTGCCTTAATCGCTGGAGGAGGAGCAATGGTTGCAGGGCGTCGGCGGAAGGGTCAACCCGTGCGGGCCAGCCGACCATACTTGAGGCGGGGAGCCTCGCGATAGTCTGTTGCCGATGCCGGTCATTGCCCCCCGTCCTGGTGAGCCTGTCGAACAATGACGGCCGAAAACTCCACGGCCGGCATGGCTCGCCTGGGGCACCCCCCAGCTAGCCCGCGATGCCGAAAGCAGTGGCCGTCGCGAAGGGGGGCCGAACCTGCGCTAGGGATCGCGGCTGGCGTCCGGCGTCGGAAGGTTGCGGATCATGGTTCGGAGGTCCGATTCAGCGAGGGCCGCGAACTGCCGCAGGCCGCGGCCGGCAAGATACACGGTTTCTGCCGGAAACCCGACCGTTACGCGCCGCACCAGCCGGAGACGCGCTCCCGCCCCGACCTCGCCGCGGATGAAGGTGGCGCCCTCGGCCGAGGCGATCTGTGCCAGCCTCGCGATCAGCCGCAGGGCGACGCCGCGGCCCCGATGCTGCCGCTCGACGAAGAGGTCCGACACTTCGATACCGGGCATGGCGTGGTGGAGATCATAGGTGGATGCCCAGGCGGCAAAGCCGACCGGTCCCGCGCCTCCATTGATCGCCAGCAAGATGCGGAAGCGGCGGCCGGCGTCGCGGCGCAGCACCGCCGCTGTCATGGCATTCGGGGCGCCGTAAGCCTCCCGCATATAGGCCGCAAAGAGCGCCGCGAGCGCCGCGGCGTCTGCAGGGTCGAACTCCCGGACGTCCATGGCCCGGCCCCCGGAGGCTCAGACCAGCCGGCTCTGCTCGACCGCGGCCCCGATAAAACTTGCAAACAGCGGGTGCGGCTCGAACGGACGGGATTTCAGTTCCGGGTGGAACTGGACGCCGATGAACCAGGGATGGTCGGTGCGCTCGACGATTTCCGGCAACAGCCCGTCCGGCGAGACACCGGAGAACAAGAGGCCGTTCTTCTCCAGCACCTTGCGATAGGCCATGTTCACTTCGTACCGGTGGCGGTGGCGCTCGGTGATGTGGGTCGTGCCGTAAATGTCGGCGACGCGGCTGCCGCGCGTCAGGTGGGCGGGATAGGCGCCAAGGCGCATCGTCCCCCCGAGGTCGCCGCTCGCGTCGCGCACTTCCTTTTCGTTGCCGCGCGTCCACTCGGTCATCATGCCGACGATCGGCTCCTTTGTCGGCCCGAACTCGGTGGAATTGGCGAGCTTGATGCCCGCGGTGTTGCGGGCCGCCTCGATGCAGGCCATCTGCATGCCGAAGCAGATGCCGAAATACGGCACACCGCGCAGCCGGGCGAACCGCGCTGCCTGGATTTTCCCGGCCGAGCCACGCTCGCCGAACCCGCCTGGCACCAAAATGCCGTGCGTGCCCTCGAGATAGGGCGCCGGGTCATCGTGCTCGAAGATCTCGGAATCGATCCAGTTGACGTTGACCTTCACCCGATTGGCGATGCCGCCATGCACAAGGGCTTCGTTGAGCGATTTGTAGGCATCCTTGAGGCCGGTGTACTTGCCCACGACCGCGATATTGACCTCGCCCTCGGGGTTGTGGAGGCGCTGTGACACCTCCCGCCACTGGGAAAGATCGGGCTCGGCTGCATCGGTGATCCCGAACGAGGCCAGCACCTCGCTGTCGAGCCCCTCCTCGTGATAGGCGATCGGCACGTCGTAGATGGAGGCAACGTCGAGTGCCTGGATCACGGCGCTCTCGCGCACATTGCAGAACAGCGACAGCTTCTTGCGCTCGCTCGTCGGGATCGGCCGGTCGCAGCGCACGAGCAAGATATCCGGCGCGATGCCGATCGAGCGCAGCTCGCGCACCGAATGCTGGGTCGGCTTCGTCTTGAGCTCCCCCGCCGAGGGGATGAAGGGCATGAGCGTCAGGTGGACATAGACGGCGTGGTGCCGTGGCAGCTCGTTGCCGAGCTGGCGGATCGCCTCGAAGAACGGCAGCCCCTCGATGTCGCCGACCGTGCCGCCGACCTCGATCAGCACGAAGTCGAAATCTTCGTTGCCTTCGGTGACGAAGGATTTGATCGCGTCGGTGACGTGCGGAATGACCTGCACGGTCGCCCCGAGATAGTCGCCCCGTCGCTCCTTGGTGATGATGTCCGAATAGATGCGGCCGGTCGTCACGTTGTCGCGCTTGTTGGCCGAGCGGCCGGTGAAGCGCTCGTAGTGCCCGAGGTCGAGGTCGGTTTCCGCCCCGTCATCGGTGACGAACACCTCGCCGTGCTGGGTGGGCGACATCGTGCCCGGATCGACGTTCAGGTACGGATCGAGCTTGCGCAGCCGGACCTTGTAGCCGCGCGCCTGCAGCGCCGCCCCCAGTGCCGCCGATGCCACGCCCTTGCCAAGAGAGGAGACCACGCCTCCGGTGATGAAAACGTACCGAGCCATGGGCCCTCACCATAACCTGTTCAGCATCGATTCGGAGAGCCCCTGCGGCCTCCCCACAAAAGAAGAAGGGGATGTCGCCATCCCCTTCGGTTCGTCACGCTCGTCAGCGTCTCATTGGCTCGCCGGCGCCGCCGGCTGAGTGGTCGTTGCCCCGCCCGCCTGCGTGTTATCCGCCGGTGCGGCAGGCGCGGTCGAAGTCGAGCCGGCCGCAGGCGTCGTCGAGGCGGATGGAGCAGCTGCGGGAGCCGGCGTGGCCGTATCGGCAGCGGCCGGTGCCGCGGCGCCCGAGGTGGGGGCCGGCGTCGACGGGGTGCCGGCTGTCGGTGCAGCCGGGGCGGCCGTGTTGTCGTTGGCGGGAGCCGCCGGCACCGCGACGTTCGGTGCGTCGGGGCTCGCGGGCGCCGTTGGCGTCGCTGGTGCCGGAGTGGCCGGCGCGGGCGTGCTGCCGGTCGCAGGCGCCGCAGGCGCGGTGCCGTTTTGCTGCTCGGTCTGCTGTTGCGCTGCGTTGAGCGCATCGAGCACGCTCGGCTGGGCGCCGGGCTTGGCTCCCGAGGAGGCGGCGTTGACGATGTTCTCGGCAGTCCGGTCGGCGTGATTGAGAAGGGTGAGCCCCAGCGCCGCCGCAAAGAACAGGGCGGCGAGGATTCCGGTCGTGCGGGTGAGGACGTTGGCCGAGCTGCGCGCCGACATGAAGGCATTGGCGCTGCTGCCCATGCCAAGCCCGCCGCCCTCGGAGCGCTGCAGCAGGATCACCGCCACCAGCGCGACGACGATCAGCAGGTACGCAACGATCAGCACATTCTGCATATCGGCTCGGTTCCCGGATTCAAACTCGCGCGCCTTCTACACGCCGGAATACGCGAACGCCAGCCGCTCGCATCGCTTTTTGACGCGCGGCCGGCCGTGCATTGGCGCTGGCAAGGGAGAAGGTCCGCGGCTCCTCCGCTATGCCGAGGAGATAATGGCGTAGAAATCGTTCGACAAGAGGCTCGCGCCGCCGACGAGCCCGCCGTTCACCTCCTCGACGGCAAGAATGGCCCGCGCATTGGCGGGTTTCAGCGACCCGCCGTAGAGAATCCGCATGCCTTGGCCCGCGCCCGCGAACCGGCCGACCAGCATGCGCCGGATTGCCCGGTGCATGGCGGCGATGTCGGCTTCGGTGGGTGTGAGGCCGGTGCCGATGGCCCAGACCGGTTCATAGGCGATGACGGCACCGGCCTCGGCAGCCTCGTCCGGCACCGATCCGGCGAGCTGGCGGGCCACCACCGCCTCGGCCTCGCCGGCGTCGCGCTCGGCACGGGTCTCGCCCACGCAGATGATCGGGGTGAGCCCGGCGGCCAGGGCCGCCAAGGCCTTGCCCCTCACCAGTTCGTCGGTCTCGCCGTGGTCCTGCCGGCGCTCGGAATGCCCCACGATCACGAGCCGGGCACCCGCATCGGCCAGCATCTGCGCGCTGATGTCGCCGGTGTGGGCGCCGCTCGGCTGGACGTGGCAGTCCTGCCCGCCGGTCAGGATGGGGGTGGTCGCGAGGCGCGCGCTCATCGCCGCCAGCAACGTCGCGGGCGGGCAGATGGCAACCTCCGCCCTGAGCGAGTCGGCGCCTGCAAGCAGGATAGCGAGCTTGTCGACCTCTTCCAGCGAGGCGGCAAGCCCGTTCATTTTCCAATTGCCGGCGATGAGCGGGGTGATCGTTGCCGTCAATTGCTCCTCCGACCCTTGGCTTGCCGCGGTGATTTTCACCTGCCGATAGCAGAGCCTTTCGGCCTTGTCGCTACTTTCGGCCTTGTCGCTACTCAAGCGCAGTCGTTCCCCTGCCCCAGATCCGCCGCGCCCCGGCGAGGAAGATGAGGGCGACACCGAGCGCAACCCAGACCGGGCCGGCGCGCAGCACGGTCTTCAGCCCCTCGGCGATGAAGGCGTAGCGGCCCTTGGCGAAGGTCTTCTCCCGCAATGCCGCCGGGTCCGTGCCGGGCGGCTGGACGGCCTCCGGCAGGAAAATGCGTACCTCGGGGTCGGCCAGGATTTCGGCCAATCGATTGACGTCGGGATAGAGCCAGCCGACCACGCCATTGAGCTCTGCCTTGTCTTTGCTCGCAAGGAACGCGGTCACCTTGGGCTGGCTCATTTCGAGCTCGGTCTTCTCCTGCCAGGCCAGCCGCCACGACGAGAAATAGGCGCCCGCCCCGACGGCGAGCACGACCACGAACAGCCAGGCGCCGGCGTAGATGCGTAGCCCGCGGGACCGCGCTCCGGGCGAGCGCCCGAGCATGGCGCTCAAGGCAACGAGGTCGAGCGGGAGCAGAAGCACGACGATATCGAGGTAGCGCGACGAGAGCGGCGTCTGGTAGCGGCTATAGGCTATGGCGAGCAGTTGGGCGGCGATCCAGGCCGCGATCGCCAGAAGCCGCCATGGCGCCGCATCGGCCGGCGGCCTGTCCCGGAGCGTCCTGCCCAGCAGCCACGCCAGGGGAGCATGAACCAGAACCAGCCCGACGACCGGTAACAGGGGCAGGCTGGCGACCGACACCGCCGCCCAGAGAAAATCCCCCAGACTGTGCGCTTGCAGACTGGGCAACGTCGTATCATGCGAAACGGTGGATATCCGCATGAGGGTGCCGGCCGCCAGCTGCAGCACAACACCAATGACTTCGCGCCAGGATCTCGACCGGACGCCAGCCGCGGCCTGCAGCAGGGCGATGAGGGCGGCTGCTATCGGCGTCAGCGCGCCGGACGCCAGGGTAAACTCCAGGAGCAGCGCGCAGAAGAAGCCGGCCAGCCATCGTGGCGACAGCGCCTCCTCACCGCTCATCATCACAACCGCGGCCACGGAAAGCAGGATGAACAGGAAGAAGTGCGAGTTCATACCCATGAGGGTGTTCTCGAAGCCGAGCGGCAGCACGAGGCAGAACGCCACAAAGGCGAAGACGATGGGACGCCAGCCGTCGGGTGCGGCCGGCACCACCGCGGCGGCATAGACGACCCCGGCGATAGCTGCGAACAGGCCGTTGACGAGCATGTCGAGGATGGGGTCCCAGCCACCCCTCAACTCGAACAGCCCGAGCAGCAGCAGGCGCGTGAAGAACATCCGGTGCTCGTTGTAGGGAGCCAAGAGCTGGTCCCAGTTGAGGGTCCCGGTGAGATAGGGGCGATAGAGCCCAAGCGCCTCAAAGTTCCACTGGTCGGAATAGGGCAAAGGGCTCCCGGCGGCCCCGATCAGAGTCGACTTTGCGCCGTAGACGAGGAAGAACATGCCTGCCAGCGCCAAGCCCCAGCCGACGCCTGCATTACGCCGATCTTGCACACTGCCCCCTTTGCTGCGTGCAGCCGCCCCGCCCCCTTGCATGGACAGCCGGTTTGCCCTAACCCCCGCGGGGTCGGGGCGGCCCGCCTTGCCGCCGCGCCGCTCGACTGTCTAATATCCGCCGCCCTGCGGGGTGCCAAGTCCACTGGATTGAGACCTGATGCTCGAACTGCTGCGCGCCTTCGCCAAGACCTGGATCGCCAAGATCCTGCTGGCAATTCTCGTCGTGGCATTCGGCGCCTTCGGCATCAACAATGTCGTGCTGAACCTCGGCAGCAATACCGTGGCGCGGGTGGGCGACCAGGACATCACGGCGCAGGATTTCCAGCGCGCCTACCAGGCGCAGATCGACGCCATCTCCCAGCAGCTCGGCAAGACGCCCAGCCCGCAGGAAGCGTCGGCGCTCGGCATTCCCCAGCAGGTTCTGGCGCGGCTCTCCGCCGATGCGGCGCTCAGCAATTTCGGTGCGGCGCTGGGGGTTGGCAGCTCCGATACCCACCTGGCGAAGGTGATCGGGCAGGATCCGAGCTTCCAGAATGCACTCGGACAGTTCGACAAGTCGGCATTCCAGCAGGTCCTCCAGAACCAGGGTTTCACCGAGGCCCAGTACCTCGATGAGCAACGCAAAGCCGCCCGGCGACAGCAGGTGGCGGTTGCCCTGTTCGGCGACGCGCCGATCCCGGAGACGGCCGTCGACCTCGTCAACCGCTACAGCCAGGACACGCGCACCCTCAATTATTTCGTGCTGAACGCGACCAGCATCCCGGCCATCCCCGATCCGACCGAGGCCGATCTCGAGGCCTATCTCAAGGCGCACCAGGCTGAGTACCGGACGAAGGAAACCCGTACCATCGACATCATGACGGTCTCCCCCTCGATCCTCGCCACGGGCATCTCCGTTCCGGACGATGCGGTCGCGGCCGAATACGAGAAGACCAAGGCCAACCTCACCAAGCCGGAAAAGCGCGACATCCAGCAGGCCGTGCTGACCGACGCCCAGGCCAAGACCTTCGAGGACGGCAAGGCCGCTGGCAAGAGCTTCGCCGATCTCGTCAAGGAGACGGGCGTCACGGTGACCGATCTCGGCAGCTTCAGCAAGGACGCCATGTCGGACCAGGCGCTCGCCGCGGCGGCGTTCGGCATGAAGCAGGGCGATTTTGCCATCCTGCCGGGCATTTCGGGCAAGCGCGCGGTGACCGTCGCCTCGATCGATCCGGGCGGCCAGATCTCCCTGGAGGAGGCCAAGCCGGACATCGTCAAGCGCCTCGCCTTGCAGCAGGCGACGACCGAGGTCGGCGACGACATCGACCAGATCGAGAACCTCCACGCCGGCAAGCAACCGCTGACGGCCATCGGTCCGCGCTACAAGCTCAAGGTGACGACGCTGCCGATCACCGCGACGGGCGATGAGCTCAAGGCCATTCCGGACATCGCCGACGCCGACCGGGCGAAGGTCGCCGACGCCGTGTTCAAGGCGAAGGAAGGCGCGATCACGCCCTCCGTCCAGCTCAGCAACCATCAGACCGTCTGGTTCGACCTGCAGAAGATCGAACCCGCCCGCGACCAGACGCTCGCCGAAGTCCACGACGCCGTTGCAGCCGCGTGGACGAAGGAAAAGACCGACGCCGCGATGAAAGCCGAAGCGGAAAAGCTGGCCGGTGAGCTCAAGGCGGGCAAGTCCTTCGACGAGGTGGCCGGCGAGGTCAACCAGTTCCCGATCCTCTCCCAGCCCATTACCCGCCAGGGGGACAAGACCACCGGCGGCACCGGCTCCGTGCTCGACGCGGCGGTGGCGCAGGCCGCGTTCTCGGGTGGCGCGGGACACTATGGATACGCCGTCGACGCGGACGGCGACTATGTGATCTTCCAGGTCCAGGCGGTGAACCCCGCGACGGGGACCCTGCCCCCGCAGGCCAAGACGGAAGTCCTGAACTCGGTGCGTGACACCCTCTATGGCGGGTTCATCAACGGGTTGGTGAACGATGCCGGGGTAAAGCAGAATGCGGCGGCCCTCAACCAGCTGATGGCGCTGAATCCGAATGGGAACTGATCGATGGCGCAGGACGGGTTCGACGCCTTTGCGGCGCGCTACGAGGCTGGCGCGTCGCAGATCGTGTTCCGGCGCGTGGTCGCCGATCTGGAAACGCCGATCGGCGCTTACCTGAAGCTCGCCGACGGGCGTCACAACACCTTCCTGCTGGAATCGGTGCAGGACGGGGCGATCAAGGGCCGGTACTCGATGATCGGCCTCCTCCCCGATGTCATCCTCAAGGTCGAGCGGGGCGCGGCCAGCATCAACCGCCAGGCGGGCGTCGCCTCCGGCAGCTTCGAGCCCCTGGCGCAAAAGCCGCTCGAGGCGCTGCGGACGCTCGTCGCGGAAAGCCAGGTCGAGGTACCCGAGCAACTGCCCTCGACCGCCGCCGGCATTTACGGCTATCTCGGCTACGACATGGTTCGGCAGATGGAAGTCTTGCCGGACGGCAACCCGGATACGCTCGGCCTTCCCGATGCCATCCTGATGCGCCCCTCGCTCCTTGCCGTTTTCGATACCCTCAAGGACGAGCTTTACCTCACCGCCCCGGTCTATGTTCGCCCGGGGGTTACCGCCAGGCAGGCATGGGAAAGCGCCGAGGCCCGGCTCGACGATGCGACCGCGCGGCTCGCGCGCGCCCTGCCCCCGGCGCCCGACCTGCCCGATATCGCCGGCATTGCCGTCACCAGCAATACCAGCAAGGCGGAATATGCCGGTATGGTCGAGCGGGCAAAGGAATACATTCGGGCCGGCGACATCTTCCAGGTGGTGCTGAGCCAGCGCTTCTCGGCGGATTTCACCCTGCCGCCGACCGCACTCTACCGGGCCCTCCGCCGGACAAATCCTTCGCCCTACATGTATTTTCTCGATTTCGGGGATTTTCAGGTGGCGGGCTCGAGCCCCGAGATCCTGGTCAAGGTCGAGAAAGGCCAGGTGACGATCCGCCCGATCGCGGGGACGCGCAAGCGTGGCTCAACCCCGACCCGCGACAAGGAGCTCGCGGACGAGTTGCTGAGCGACCCCAAGGAACTGGCCGAGCATCTGATGCTGCTCGACCTCGGCCGCAACGACGTCGGACGGGTGGCGCGGATCGGCAGCGTGCGCGTGACCGACAAGTTCTTCCTCGAATACTACTCCCACGTCATGCACATCGTCTCGAACGTCGTCGGCGAGCTCGACCCGAAATACGACTTCGTCGATGCGCTGTCGGCCGGTTTTCCCGCCGGCACGGTTTCGGGCGCGCCAAAAGTCCGGGCAATGGAAATCATCGACGAGCTCGAAAAGACGCGACGCGGCATCTATGGCGGCTGTGTCGGCTATTTCGGCGCCGACGGCACGATGGACACCTGCATCGTCCTGCGCACGGCCATCGTGCACGACGGCCGAATTTATGTGCAGGCCGGCGCCGGGATCGTGGCCGACAGCAGGCCGGAGCTCGAGCAGCTCGAATGCGAGAACAAGGCGCGCGCTCTTTTCAGCGCCGCCGAGGAGGCGCTACGCTACGCCGGCGAGGCGCGGGTGGGGCAATGATGGCTGTCAATGGCTGACGATGGCAAACCAACCCGAGGCATACGACAGCGCCGACTATCTCACCAGCGTGGAAGATATTGCCGCCTATCTTGAAGCCGCTTTTGAGGATGGCGACCCCGCAGTGATCACCCACGCGCTGGGTGTCGTTGCGCGCGCCGAAGGCATGACGGAAGTTGCACGCCGGGCCGGATTGACCCGCGCCAGCCTCTACAAGGCACTTTCGGAGAACGGCCGCCCCGAGTTCGAAACCGTGCTCAAGGTGCTTCGAGCCCTGGGACTCAAATTGACTGTTGCAGCCTGAGCCGAGGCCCGCGTAGGGAATGGCGGTGATGAAATCCTTTCGATCGACCGACGCCGATCTCGCCAAGCCGGGCACTCCCGTTCGCCGATGGTGCAGTTGGACCTAAAACGAGAATCCCGCTTTCGCGGGACTGAGGCATCGTCCAAGATACCGGTCGGGGACCCAATCCATGCGCCTGCTCGTCATCGATAACTACGACAGCTTTACCTACAACCTCGTCCACTATGTGGGCGAACTCGGCGCCGAGCCGATCGTCTACCGCAACGACAAGATCAGCCTGAGCGAGATCGAAGAGCTGGCGCCGGAAGCCATCCTGCTTTCGCCCGGCCCCAAAACGCCCAGCGAGGCGGGCATTTGCCTTTCGGCAATCGACCGCTTCTCGGCCACGACGCCCATGCTCGGCGTTTGCCTCGGGCATCAGGCGATCGGCCAGGCGATGGGCGGTGAAGTCGTCCGTGCCCCCGAATTGATGCACGGCAAGACGAGCCGCATCAATCACACCGGCAAGGGCATCTTCCGGGGCCTCAATTCCGGCTTCGAGGCCACGCGCTACCATTCGCTGATCGTGCGCCGCGAAACACTGCCCGCCTCGCTCGAGGTCACGGCATCGACCGATGACGGCCTCATCATGGCGGTGCAGCACAAGGACCGGCCGCTCCACGGCGTGCAGTTCCACCCCGAGAGCATCGCCTCCGAAAACGGCAAGGCGATCCTGCAGAACTTCCTGAACCTGTCGCGCGACTTCAACCTCCGGAGGGCGGCGTGATGGACATCAAGACCGCGCTCCACAAGATCGGCGCCCGCACCGATCTCACCGGCGAGGAAATGCGCGCCGTGATGAACATCATCATGAGCGGTGAAGCCACGCCGAGCCAGATCGGGGCCTTCCTGATGGGCATGCGCGTGAAGGGCGAAACCGTGGGCGAGATCGCCGCGGCGGTTTCCATCCTGCGCGACAAGATGGTCAAGGTCGACGTGCCGGCCAATGCCATCGACATCGTCGGCACGGGCGGCGATGGCGCCGGGACCCTCAACATTTCGACCGCCGCGGCAATTGTCGTCGCCGCGACCGGCCAGCCGGTTGCCAAGCATGGCAATCGGGCTCTCTCCTCCAGGTCGGGCTCGGCCGAATGCCTCCAGGCTCTGGGGGTGAAGATCGATCTCACGCCTGAGCAGATCTCGCGCTGCGTTTACGAGGCCGGCATCGGCTTCATGTTCGCGCCGGCGCATCATCCTGCGATGAAGCACGTCGGACCATCGCGTCAGGAGATCGGCACCCGCACCATGTTCAACCTGCTCGGCCCGCAGGCCAATCCCGCAGGCGTGCATAAGTACATGCTCGGCGTCTTCGACCGCAGATGGGCCGAGCCCATCGCCGCCGCGCTCCTCGCCAACCGGGCAACCGACGCCTGGGTGGTCGCGGGTAGCGACGGCCTCGACGAAGTCACGACCACGGGCCCGACCTTCGTCGCCCAGGTCAAGGCCGGCAACCTCACGAGTTTTGAGGTGACGCCCGAGCAGGCCGGCCTGCCGGTCGCCAAGCCCGAGGCACTCAAGGGCGCCGATCCTGAGCACAATGCCGCGGCGCTGCGCGCGCTGCTCGACGGTGCCCGCACCCCCTATCGCGATATCGTGCTGCTGAACGCGGCGGCCGCCTTCATCGTCGCAGACCGGGCGGCCTCGCTCGCCGACGGCGTCGACCTTGCGGCGCAGGCCATCGACTCGGGCGCCGCCCGCGATACCCTGCGCAAGCTGGTTGAAGTGAGCAACGCCTGAGAGGGAGAACCGGGGCAACCGAAAACGGTCGTGCTTCTGGGCTGGGAACGGATCATGGGCGACATCCTCAAACGCATCGAGACCTACAAGCGCGAGGAGATCGCCGCTGCCAAGGCGCTTCGGCCGTGGGATGAGGTCGCCGCCATGGCACACGACGCGCCGCCCGTCCGCCGTTTCCTCGGGGCGCTCGCGGCCCGGCGGGCGGAGCACGGTTTCGCCCTTATTGCCGAGGTGAAGAAGGCAAGCCCCTCGAAGGGGCTCATCCGGCCCGATTTCGACCCGGCCGCCATCGCCCGTGCCTACGAACTGGGTGGCGCGGCGTGTCTTTCGGTGCTGACCGACCGGCCGAGTTTCCAGGGGGCAGCCAACTACCTGATCGAAGCGCGCGCGGCGACCCGGCTGCCGGTGCTGCGCAAGGACTTCATGTTTGAAACCTACCAGGTTGCCGAGGCCCGGGCCTGGGGTGCCGACTGCATATTGATCATCCTCGCCGCCGTCGGTGACGATACCGCGCGCTATCTCCTCGATGCCGCTGCGGAATGGCGCATGGATGCCCTCGTCGAGGTCCACGACCAGGCGGAGCTCGACCGGGCCCTGGGGCTCGATGTCGAACTCATCGGCATCAACAACCGCAACCTCCATACGTTCGAAACGACCCTCCAGACCTCGATCGACCTCGCGGCAGGGGTCCCCGCCGACGTGCACCTGGTCTCCGAGAGCGGCATTGCGAGCCACGACGACCTCGTCCGCCTCGAGGCGGCAGGCATCGGCACGTTCCTCGTCGGCGAAAGCCTCATGCGCCAGCAGGACGTCACGGCGGCCACCCGCGCCCTCTTGCTGGGGCAAAAGGAAACCGCATGAGCCCTCGCCCCCTGACGCACCTCAACGAGCGGGGCGAAGCGCACATCGTCGACATTTCCGAAAAGCCGCCCACGCGGCGGCGGGCCGTCGCATCGGGACGGCTCGATGCGCGACCTGAAACCATCGCGGCCATTCTGGGCGGCGGGCTGGCCAAGGGCGATGCGCTGGCCGTGGCCCGGATTGCCGGCATCATGGCCGCCAAGAAGACGGCCGAGCTCATTCCGCTCTGTCATCCGATCGCGCTCACGCGCGTCGCCGTGGACATCGCGCCCGACTCGCCGGGGTCCCTGCTCATCACCGCCACGGCCGAGACGACGGATCGCACCGGCGTCGAGATGGAGGCGCTGACGGCGGCATCGGTTACGGCGCTTACCCTTTACGACATGGCCAAGGCGATGGACCGCGGCATGACGATCGCGGCGGTGCAGCTGATCGAAAAATCCGGCGGCAAGTCCGGCAATTTTCGCCGGACAGCCGGGGAAGACACGCCGTGATCTCGGTCGATGAGGCCCTGGCCCGGATCCTCTCGGCCGTCCCGGTGCCGTCCGCCGAGACCGTGTCGCTGCCCGCTGCCTATAACCGGGTGCTTGCCGCGCCGCTCACCGCCGGCCACAGCCAGCCCCCGTTCGATGCGAGCGCGATGGACGGCTATGCCGTCCGTGCAGGCGACGTTGCCCCCGGCCGGCCGCTCCGCCTCATCGGCACAGCCCAGGCCGGGCAGCGCTTTGCCGGCATGATGGGCGCGGGGCAGTGC
>DASZTU010000228.1:0-6195 GCA_035547975.1 Devosiaceae bacterium
CGAGGATCACCTTTTGCTGGTTGCCGCCCGAAAGGGTGATCATGGGCTGCTCGCTGTCGCGGTAGCGCACGTCGTAGCGGTCGAGCACGCCGACGGTCCGGCGCCGCTCGGCCGCGCGGCCCTCGATCTCGAACGCGCCGCGCCCGTGGCTCGCCGCGTTCATCCAGAGGTTCTCGCGGATGCTGAGAATGGCGGCCATGCCTTCATCGACCCGCCGGCCGGTCGCGAACTCGACCCCGTGGCGGCGGCTGCGTCCGATCGATCCGCCGACCCTATGCCCGGCAACGAGCGCCTCGCCCGCATCGATCGGCAGCGCGCCATAGATGGCCCGGCCGACGGTGTCGTGCCCGGCGCCGATCCGCCCGACGAGCCCGACCACCTCGCCGGCGTGCACCTCAAAGCGGACCGGGCCGACACCGCCGCTGACGAGGTTGCGGACGGTCAGCACGACGTCGCGGCTCGGCGCCGGGGGCTCGACGAAAAGCTCGGTCAGGGGGCGCCCGAGAATGTGAGCCACCAGCTGCTGCGGCGTCACCTCCCCGATGCCCGTCGAGATCACCACCCGGCCGTTGCGCAACACGCTCACCCGGTCGGCCAGTGCAAAAACCTCGTCGATGCGGTGCGTCACGTAGATCAGCCCAACGCCCGAATCCCTGAGGCGCCGCAGCACCCCGAACAGCCGCTCGACATCGGCGGCGGGCAGCGCCGCGGTGGGTTCATCGAGGACGAGCAGCCCGGCATGGACCGAGACGGCCCGCGCCAGTCCGACGATCGCCCGCTCGGTGGCGGAAAGGCCGCGCACCATCCTGTCGACGTCGATCGGCGCATCGAGGACCTCGAGCGCCGCCTCGGCCTGCGCCCGCGCCCGGCTCCAGGAAATGAGGCTGCCGCTGCGCGGGTAGCCATTGGTGAGCGCGATGTTCTCGGCCACCGTCATGTCCTCGACCAGCCCCAGATCCTGGTGGATGAAGCTGATCGAGCCCTTGGCCACCGCGCCCAGCGGCTCGCCGCCCAGGGAGATGCTGCCCTCGTCGGCCTGGTAGACGCCGGCGAGGATCTTGATCAGGGTGGATTTTCCGGCCCCGTTCTCCCCGAGCAGGGCCAGAATCTCGCCGCGGTGGACGTCGAGCGAGGCGTTTTGCAGCGCAAAATTGCCCCCGAAGCTCTTGGTGAGCCCCGAAATCCTCAGCAGCGGCGCGGTCGTGGCCATCGGCCACCGTCCCTCCGTCTCGCCTTACTGGCCAAGCCAGATCTTCAGGTAGTGGTCCTTGAAACCATTGCTCGGCGTAAAAGTATTATCCGGTCCACCCTCGTCGGCGATATTATCCTTTGTAACGAGAAAGACGGGCTGCACGAAGCTCGACGGGGGCTGCTTGCTGATCGCCCGGTTGAGCTCGTCGATCGCCTGCCACGACTGCATTTCGATCGGCTCAGGCACCGTGATGCGCTGGAAATCGCCCTGGCGCACGCGCTGATAGGCCTGCGGCGTGCCATCCGCCCCGCCGAGCCGGACGTCGTCGGGATTGACCCCGCCGGTGTGAAGGGCGGGGGTCGAAAAATCGAACCAGAAGTCGCCGACGGCGAGCGCGTAGAACGGCTTCGGATATTTCAGCACCCAGCTGGTCATGATGCCGGCCATCTGCGCCGAGACATTGGCGGCCGGGATGTTCTCGTTCGAAATCAGCTTGCAGGTCGTGCATTTGGCGATCTCGGCCGCCATCGCGTCGGTCTTCACCACCGAGATCGGGTAGATGTTGTCGCCGATGAAGATCATCTGGGCCTTGCCGTCGGAATCGGCGACCGCCCAGTCGACGAGGGCGCGGCCGATCTCGGCGGGGTCGGAGCTCAGATTGTTGAACAGGTGATACTGCTCGTTCGGCCCCGGCTGGTTGGCCGAGTGCATGCCGACAACCGGGACCCCGGCGGCGGCAGCGGCTTCGAGCGGGCCGGTGATCGACGGCGACTGCAGCGTCATGGCAATCCCGTCGGGCTTGAGCGCCAGCGCCTGGTTGAAGGCGGTGATCCAGTTGGCGGCGGTGGCCTTGCCGTCGATCACGGTCACGGTCCAGCCGATCTTGCTCGCCGCGTCCTGCAGGTACTTGCCGTACTGCGCCGAGAGCGCGTTGTTCTGGTCCGACGACAGGTAGACGATATGCTTGCCGGGCTCCGCCTTGGGACCGGTCGTGGGCCCGAGCCACTCGGTCTGCTTTTCGGCCCGTTTCTGGGTCGCGGCCTTGGCCGCAGCGACGAAATCGTCGGCGCGCACCTCGCTCACAACGAAGCTGCCGAGCCCGACAATCGCCGCCGCCAGCAGCATCCAGTTCTTCTTCGACATCAACTCCTCCCCGTTTCTGTCGGCCCTGCCCGTTCAGGGGCTAGGGCCCATGCGAAGCCAGGTCCCACCAGTAGGCGTCCAGCTGGTACTGGACACGCTGGAAGATCTTGGCGTGGGTGATCCTGCCGTCCTTGATGTGATAGAGGTGCAGCGAGTCCCAGCTCATGGTCACGCCGCGGCGGTGCCCGGACGGCAGTTCGTAGGCGACCGCCACCTCGTCGTTGGCAAGGATGTAGCGGGGATTGACCCCAAAACTCTTTTCGGTGAGCCGCTGGACGCTCTTGAAGAAGCTCACGATGTCGGCGGGCCCGTGATAGTCGCGCGCCATCGGGTTGTGCCCGGGGTACTGCCAGAGCGCCTCCTCGGCAAAGCAGGCCGCAATGCCGTCCCAGTCGTTTTCGCTGCGGGCCTTGTAGAGGCGCGCGATGAGCCTCGCATTGGGATGATCGGCGACGAAGTCTTCAGTGGACATTGTTCCTCCCCCGGAAATGCTCAGACCTGCCGCGGGCCGGGATCGCCCGGCAGCCGCTGGTGCTCGACGGTAATGAAAACGAGCTCGGAATCCCCGACATTTTCGAGGTCGTGGAACAGGTACTGCCCCGGCCCGAAGGATGTGTGGCGGGTCATGCCGGGCTCGTAGGAGGTGCGGCGCGTGGTGCCGTCGTCGGTGTGCTGGACGCTGTCGCCCCGCGTCAGCACGGTCCAGAAGTAGTCGAGCACATGCTTGTGTGCCGGCAGGCGCTGGCCGGGCGGGAGGCGGATTTCCCAGACCTTGACCCTGTCGGTTTCGGAGAGGAGCCGTCCTCCCACCTGATAGTTGCGGTGGTTGCGCTCGAACTCGTCCCTGAGCTCGGCCGACCATCCCTCATAGCCGGTTGCCGTGATTTGCGAAGGGCCCATCGACGCATCGGCAACCTTGTCCATCACGCCTGCTGCTCCACCCCGTTGACGCGGCGAGTAGAAGAGGCTTGCCCTAATTGAATGTCTAATACAATTTTCTCCATCTAAATTTCATACTGCTTATAGGAGGCGACGGTGACGCTGCGGCAGATGGAGTACTTCCTGACGGTTGCCGAGGAGGGCTCGTTCTCGCGTGCCGCCAACCGGCTCAACGTCACGCAGCCCGCCCTGTCGCAGCAGGTCGTCGCACTCGAAAACGAGCTCGGCGCAACGCTCCTCGAACGGCTCGGCCGTGGCGTGCGCATCACCACGGCCGGCCGCGCCTACCTGCCTTTCGCCCGCGCGGCCATCGCGGCACAGCGGCGGGGCCGGCAGGCGGTGCAATCGGTGCGCTCGGGGCTCGGGGGCGAACTCGAACTCGCGACGGTGATTTCGGTCGGCGTCGGGGTCCTCATGCGACCGCTGCTGCGCTGGCACAGCGAGGTGCCCGACGTCGCGATGCTCCTGCACGAGTTCTCGCATCGCCGCGCGCTCGAGGATTTTGTCGACATGGGGAACGCCGACCTCGCGGTCGGCCCGACGCCGGTCAGGTGGGCCGGGGAATCGGTGGCGCTCGGCCACGAGCGGTTCGTGTTGATCCTGTCGCGGAGCGACCCGGCGCTGCGGAGCCTCAAGCCCTACCGGCGGGGCGCGCCGCCCGCGGCGGCGATGTCCGCCGGCCGGCTGCCGCTCGAAGTGCTGGCGCAGCGGCAATGGGTGCTGTTCGAGCGGGCGAACGGCCTCAGCGAATTCATCGAAGGGCATCTGGCTTCAGCGGGCCTGATCGCCCCCTCCGCTGCCCTCCGGACCAGCCAGTTCGTGACCGCGACGGCGCTGGCGAGCGGCGGCATGGGGCCAACGCTCATCCCCGCAAATGTGGTGCCCGCAGACCTCAAGGGGGTGGTATGCGAGCCCGACCCGCCCCTGACGCGCGCCCTCAGCGCCTATGCCAAGAAGGGCATCACCGGGTCGGCCGCCCGCTTCCTCGAGATGGCGCGCGAGCAGGCGACGATGCTCGAGCCGGAGATTCGGGCCGATGGGCGCTAGGCAAGGCTGCGTGGCGAGCCGGTTCTGACGGGCCTCTCGATCCGGTGCGGGCGGCGGGCTAGGATGGGCCGGGGTACCCCGCTCGCGTGGAGGATGAAGATGCAGACGATTCGCTTCCCGGCCGGCGAAACGATCCTCGCCGAGGGCGAGTTCGGCGACAGGGCCTATCTCCTGGTCAGCGGTTCGGTCGAAGTCATCCTCGGCAGCGGCGCCCGGGCGAAGCGAATCGCGACCCTCGGGGCGGGTGAGGTGTTCGGCGAAATGAGCCTCCTCGAGCCGGGACCGCGCTCGGCCACGGTGCGCACGATCAGCGAGGTCGAATGCGTCGCGACCTCCTATGAGGATTTCACCGCCTCGATCCAGGAGAACCCCGAGCAGGCGATCCTCTTCATGAAGACGCTGGTCCGGCGCCTCCGGCAAACCAACGAGATGGTTGGCGCGCTCGACCCGGGCAAGCGGGGGCTGCGGGGCCTCATCGCCGACTGGCAGAAATCGCTCCTGCCGTCCGGCGGGGCGGGCGACGAGGAGGCGGGAACGGCGTATGCCGTGCCGCCCTATCTCCTGCTTTAGCAACGCCCGTCGGGGGGACGCGGCACCCGGCCCGCATGGCGGCCAGAATTGTGTTCGCACCTCTTTGACCAACTAACATGTTTGTGCCACCATGCGCGTCACGGTGCCAGCCTCTCTCAGGCTGGCACTTCGCTTGGGAGGATTATCCAGAATGAAGAACTCGCTCATACTGGGCGCGCTGATCGCGGCACTGGCGAGCAGCACGGCCTATGCCGACACGTCGGGCATGCGAATTGCCTTTTCCAACAACTATGCCGGGAACTCCTGGCGCCAGGCGATGCTGAAAAGCTACGACGCCGTGACCAAGCAGGCGCTGGCCGACAAGATCGTGGCCGCCGCCGATGTGTTCACCACCGCCGACCAGGAAGTGCCGACTCAGGCGGCCCAGATCCAGAACCTGATCCTGCAGGGCTACAACGCCATCGTCATCAACGCCGCGTCGCCGGATGCGCTGAACGGCGCGGTCAAGCAGGCCTGCGATGCCGGCATCGTGGTGGTCTCCTTCGACGGCATCGTCACCGAGCCCTGCGCCTATCGCGTGGTGGTCGACTACGAGGACATGGGCAAGCAGGAAATCGAGCACATGGCCAAGTTCCAGCCCAAGGGCGGGAACCTGCTCGAGATCCGTGGCCTCGCCGGCACCTCGATCGACGACCTGATCCACAAGGGCATCACCGAGGGCGTCGCCGCCCATCCCGAGTTCAAGATCGTCAACTCGGTGACCGGCAACTGGGACCAGACCACGGCACAGAAGGCCGTCGCGACCGTGCTGCCCTCGCTGCCCGATATCGTGGGCATCGTCGACCAGGGCGGTGACGGCTATGGCGCCGCGCAGGCCTTTGCCGCCGCCGGCAAGCCGCGTCCGACCATCATCATGGGCAACCGCCAGGACGAGCTGCAGTGGTGGAAGGAGCAGAAGGACAAGGACGGTTACACCACCTGGTCGGCATCCATCGCGCCGGGCGTCTCGACGCTGGCGTTCTGGGTGGCCCAGCAGGTGCTCGACGGCCGCAAGGACATCCCGCACGACATGCTGGTGCCCTACCTGGCGTTCACCCAGGACACCTTCGAGGCCGAGCTGCCCAACATTCCGCAGGGCGGCGTGGCCAGCCACGAATATACTCTCGACGAAGCCAAGGCGGCGATCCAGGCCAACATCAAATAGGTCCGGTCGCCTGCAAGGGCATGAACGTCTGAACAACGCCTGGGATGTCAGTGCCCGAAGAAAACATCATCAGACTGGACGGGATCGAAAGACATTTCGGTCCCGTCCGGGCCCTCGCCGGCGTGGATTTTGCGATCCG
>DASZTU010000229.1:0-19528 GCA_035547975.1 Devosiaceae bacterium
AGGTCATCGGCATCAACACCGCGATCATTGCCGAGGGGGGCGCCTCGCTGGGCATCGGCTTTGCCATTCCCGGCGACCTGGCCAAGCCCGTGGTGGAGCAGCTCGAGGAATTCGGCGAGACCCGCCGCGGCTGGCTCGGCGTCGGCATTCAGGACGTGACGGACGATATTGCCGCGGCGGTCGGCCGCCCCGACGCTCATGGGGCTATGGTGACCGATGTGACCAGCCCCGGCCCGTCGGCGGGCGTGCTCAAGGAAGGCGACATCATCCTGAGCTTTGACGGCAAGCCGATCGACAAGATGCACGATCTGCCGCGGCTGGTTGCCGAAACCGAGGTGGGCAAACTCGTGCCGCTGACGCTCGTGCGCGACGGCAAGACCGAGACGGTGACGATCACCCTCGGCCGGCTCGACGACGGCCAGCACACCGCCCGGCCGGCGCGCAGCGCGCCCCCGCCGCCGGCGAAGCCCGCGACCAAAGGGCACACGCTCGGCGACGAACTTGGGTTCGAGCTTGCACCGATCGATGCGACCGCCCGAAAGACCTACGCCCTGCCGACCGGCTCAAAGGGCCTCGTCATCACCTCCGTGAAGTCGGGAAGCGATGCCGACGAGAAGGGGCTGGCGCCCGGCCTCGTCGTGGCCGAGGCAAACTGGCGCAAGGTCGAAAAGGTGGCCGACGTCGAGGCGGCGCTCGAGGATGTGCGCCGCGCCGGACGGCCGGCCATGCTGTTCAAGGTCGTGGACCCGACCGGCCAGGGCCGCTTCATCGCGGTGAAGATCGGGGGCTGAGGGGCCGTGTCGCCGGGCGGTCAGGGTGAGGCGAGGCGAACCGGATAGACGAAGAACGGCCCGGCGTTCTTGTTCTTCGGGTACTGCATGATCTTGCCCTCGAGGACGTAGAGCGTATCTCCGTGCTGCGTCATCGACGTGCAGGCCTGATAGCCGTGGGCGATGGGCGTGACCGTCACGTCGTTACCCTTGATTGCAAGGCTGTCGACGAGGCCGGAGCCGTTCTCGGCCAGATAGAACACGCCACCACCGCCGGGGCGCAGTCCGTCGGGGCCACTGACCGGGGCGGAAAGGTGGAGCTCGCTGAGCTCCCCGGCCTCGCCATTGTGGTCCAGGGCGAGCCGCAGCAGCTTGTTGCTCTTGACGTTGTCGAGCAGCAGCGCCCCGTCTTTTCCGATGGCGATGCCGTCGAGGCCGACGAGACGCGCGTCCTCGAAGAACTTGTCCAGCTCCTTGGCGCCGGGTTTGAGGCGCATGATCCGCCCCTCGTGCGTGTCGGTCGCGTAGACCGTCCCATCCGCGCCGATCGCGATGTCGTTGCAAAAACTCTTGGGCGGCAGCTGGTACTGCGCCCGGGCCGCGCCGGATGAGAGATCGAAGGCGCGCAGCACGGCCGGCATGCCGCTGTCGCCCTTGTTGAGAGCCCAGTCACTGAAGCAGGCCCAGAGGGTCCCGGATTTTTCGTCCGCCAGCACCCCGAGTATGCTTTGAGGTCCCTGGTTTTCCTTGGCAGACCACGCGGTGAAGGTTTTTGCGCCCGGGGTGGCCCTATAGATGCGGCCGGTGCCGACGGAGCTGGTGTAGAGCGTGCCGTCCTTGGTCGAGGTGATGCTTTCGGGAAAGACGGGGCCGCTGCTCCCCACCTGAATCCGGTCGGCATTGCCGGTCGGAACCGCCTCAGCGCTCGTCGCGAGCGGAAAGCCAGCAAGAATGGCGATGGTTGTGATGAGGGCCTGGCGCATTGCAACAGCTCCATGAAATTGGTGTTGGGCTGTGCCCGCCCAAGCCCAGCAGGCACGCGGGGGCGGCCGAATGCGGCAAACGACCCCGCTTGCCGGCGAACCTCCATCGGCGGGGATCGTTCCGTCGGGCGATCGGGGGCGCGCGCCTAGCCCGCCAGGGGATTGGCGAGGCGATAGAGCACGTGGGCGCGAAGCGGCTGGCCGACCGGGATCCGGGGATGGTCGAAGTCACCGGACGGGTCGCGGCGCATGCCGATCTTCTGCATCACGCGCTGCGAGGGGAGGTTCACCGTTGCCGTGAAGGCGACGATCTCCGGCAGCCGCTGGGCGCCAAAACCGTGGGCGAGCCACGCCCGCGCGCCTTCCGGGGCGAGGCCTTGCCCCCAGACGGCCTTATCGAGCTGCCAGCCGATTTCGACCCGCGGCTCGCCCGGAATGGCGGCGCGGAGCGCGTCGTCGATCACGCCGATGCCGATGAGGCCGATCAGGGTGCTGGTCGCCTTGAGCTCGGCGGCCGCGAAGTGGAAGCCGTTGGCGGCGGTCTTGGCGACGGCGTTGTCGATCTGGGCGGCGACCTGCTCACGCGTGGCGACACTTGGATAGAAGCGCCGGACATGCGCGTCGCCGAGAATTCTCGCCAGCGGCTCGAGGTCGCCTTCGCGCCATGGCCGGAGGATCAGGCGCTCGGTTTCGAGCACCGTCATCGGACGATCTCGTCCTCGCTGTAGCCCTGCAGGTAAAGCAGCGCCGTGAGATCGCCGTGGTCGATGCGCACCGCCGCGGCCGCCGCGACGGCCGGCTTGGCGTGAAACGCGACACCGAGCCCGGCGGCGCGGATCATGTCGAGGTCGTTGGCGCCATCCCCGACGGCCAGGGTCTCGTCCGGCCAGAGGTTCTTTTCCTTCGTCAGCTCCTCGAGGCGGCGGAGCTTGATCGCCTTGTCGACGATCGGCATCGCCACGGTCCCGGTCAGCAGATCGCCGTCGAATTCGAGGGTGTTCGCCGTCGCCTCATCGAAGCCGATCCGCTTCCTGAAGTAATCGGCAAACAGCGTGAAGCCGCCTGAGACAAGGGCCGTATGGGCGCCATAGGCCTTCATCGTCTGCACCAGTGCGCGACCGCCCGGGGTGAGCGTGATCTTCTCGCGCCGCACCGCTTCGACGACCTCACGGTGCAGCCCCTTGAGCAAATTGACCCGGGTCTTGAGCGCCGCTTCGAAATCGAGCTCACCGCGCATCGCCCGCTCGGTGATCGCGGCAATCTCCGGCTTGATGCCGATGGCATCGGCGAGCTCGTCGATGCATTCCTGCTCGATCATGGTGGAATCCATGTCGGCGATCAGGAGCTTCTTGCGGCGTCCGGAGGCGGGGAGAGTGGCGACGTCGACCGGGGCCTCGTTCAGCATGGCCCGGGCCACGATGGCGGCATCCGGCGCCTTGGGCGCGGTGATCTCACAGGCGATGCCGTGGGCGAGCCAGTTGAGCTCGCCCTTTACCTCGCGCGCGATTTCGGCCGGCAGCGCGAGATTTTCGATCGGCTCTTGCGGATTGGCGATAAGGCAGAGAACCGACATTGTTGGGAGAGCTCGGAGGAGAGGCGGTGGCGGGCCCGAAAAGAGCGGTGTTGATAGCGGGTCCGACCGCGAGCGGCAAGTCGGCGTTGGCCCTGGCGCGTGCCCGGGAAATGGACGGCATCGTCGTCAACGCGGATGCCCTGCAGGTCTATGACGGGCTGCGGGTGCTGACGGCGCGGCCCGGGCCAGCCGAGCTCGCCGAGGCGCCGCACCGGCTTTACGGTTTCGTCGATCCGTCGGAGCGGTTTTCGACGGGCGCCTGGGCGGCCGCCGCCGCGGCGACCATTGCCGAGGCCGAGGGCCGGCCGCTGATCTTCGCCGGCGGGACGGGCCTCTATTTCGAGGCATTGCTCGCCGGCATCGCCGAGGTGCCGCCCATCCCCGCCGAGGCCGTCGCGGCGGCGGAGAGCGAGCTCGCCGGTCTCGATGCCGAGGGCCGCCGGCGGCTCCTCGCGGCGCGCGACCCGGAAATGGCGGCCCGCCTCAAGGCGCCCGATCCGCAGCGGGTCGCCCGCGCCCTGGCGGTCATCGCGGCGCCGGGCCGCTCGCTCGCCAGCTTTCAGGATGCGCCCCAACGCGGACTGCTCGAGGGTTTCGAGGTCGAACGGATCGTGCTCAGCCCGGATCGCGAAGTGGTGCGACAAAGGATCGCAGTTCGGTTCGCGCGGATGCTCGAGGAAGGGGCCATCGAGGAAGTCGAGGCGCTGTTGCGACGGGGGCTCGACCCCACCCTCCCGGCGATGAAGGCCATCGGTGTGCCGGAAATTTCTGCGTGGCTGCACGGGGAAATCTCGCGGGACGAGGCGGTTTTGCGGGCTGTGACCGCGACCCGCCAGTACGCGAAGCGCCAGCGCACCTGGTTTCGGGCACGGATGGCGGACTGGTGCTGGACCGAAGACGGTATGGTGGCCGCGGCGCGGCAGGGGTCCTTGTAATCCTGCCACAATCATTGAGGCACTTGCCGCGCCGGGGGAGTCTGGCGGAACCGTTTGCCGCCGGGCAGCATTGCTCCCCAGCGTTGAACGGAGAGGGCTTAGATGCACAAATTCCTGATCATTGCGGCGGCAACGCTGTCGCTGACGGCCTGCACGACCACCGAGCAGGGGGCCGGAATCGGGGCCGTCACCGGCGGTCTCCTCGGCGCCGCCTCGACCGGAACGGTCGCGGGTGCTGCGGTTGGGGCGGGCGTGGGCGCGGTCGCCGGCGCCGTCATCGGCCATGTGGCCGGCGAAGACGGCTATTGCTGGTACCAGCCGGACCACCGCCACCGTCACCGCTGGAAGGCCGTCTGCCCCGGCGGGTACTGAATTTCGACATTCAGCCAGACGAGCGGCCCGGGACTACCCGGGCCGTTTTTTTTGTGACGACGTTCCCGTTTCCACATTCAGTTGCGGTTCAAGTTGGGACGCGCACGCTCCTCCGGTCTCGCTCGACGAGGCGCTGATGAGGAGATTTTCGATGCGAAAAACCAGCTTCTTTGTAGTGGCGCTGGTCAGTGCCGTCGGCTTCGCCGGGGCTGCCCTGGCCGAAGACAATGGCGGGGCTCCGCCAAACTGTCCGGGTGGCAACCTCAAGGGCACCTTCACCTGCACGGGTCCGCTGCTGCACCAGACCTGCACCGAAGGCCCGCCCTGGCATTGCGAGCACCCGCCGTCGACCGATCCGCCCAAGGCGACGCTTGGCAATCCGGGCACCGGTGGGCATGGCCGCAATTTCGGCAACATCAAGAACGGGAACAATAACCTCACGGTCAATGGCAACTCGGGCCAGGGCAGCAACAGCCTCAAGGGCAAGCTGCTGTTCCAGGGCGGCACCCACAAGAAGAACATGCAATAAGCGCGGGCGAACAAGCGTCAGTTCGCTTCGTTTGGGCAGGACGGCCGGCGAGCCGTTCTGCCCAAGCGCATCTCTTAAACCCCTCGCTAAAATTGCCGCATCGGCGGCAACCCAAAAGCCACCGGGCTGCGATATTCTTCCCTGTGGGAAGTGCCCGGAAAACCCTTACATGCGCGCCTATTTCGACGGCCTGCTGCGCTATTTCGAGATGTCGGGCCGGTCGAGCCGGCGGCAGTTCTGGCTCTATCAGCTGGTGCTGCTGGTCATCTATGCCGTCGGGCTCTATGCGGACTGGCGGACGACGGGCATTCCTCCAAATCCGCAGCGGCATGGGTTTTTCGCGGCCTTTGTCCTCATCTTTCACGCCGTGCCCAGCATGACGCTCACGGTGCGGCGCCTCCACGACATAGATAAGTCCGGCTGGGCCCTCTGGGTGCTCCTCATCCCCGTCGCGGGGCTGATCGCCATGATCGTCTGGTGCGCCCGTGCCTCAACGCCTGGCGCGAACCAGTACGGCGAACCCGTGCCTCTCGATGGCGACGCGGACGGGAGTGCCTACGAGCCGCCGCCGGGGCGGGTGGTGCGGCTCGGGCGGCCGGCACAACGCGCCGGCGCCACGCCTTTCGATCCGAGCTCCCTGCCGACCCAGCGCTTCATCTAGTCGCGCAGCGGCGCGACTGCACAGTCGGAGGGAGCGCGCAAGTGGGCGGCACGGGCCAGCGGCGTTATTTGTCTCTCGCCCATAACGGGAAGTCGTGGCAAATATTCTGCCGGCCTTTACTTGGGAACCGGGAGACTGCCATGCGCCTGCGCCTGTTGTTGTCTGCCTATGTGACCGCTGCCGCTACGCTGTTGTCGGGTGGTGCCGCGCTCGCCCAGGACTATGCCGACATGAGCTGCGACGAGCTGTGGCTGGCGCGCAACCAGATCTACGCCGATGAGGGCTATTGCTTCAAGACCGAGCGTGCCCTCGTCGAGTTCGGACACCGCTGTTATCCGCCCTATGGCCGGCTCAACCGCGCCGAGCAGCGGGCAGTGCGCGAAATCCAGTATTGGGAAGCCCAGTACGGCTGCGACTGAGCGCCGTTGGCGATGCGCGTTTGGGCGTTGCCAAAAGATCCGGGCGCCTGGCCGATCTGGTCCAAGGGTATCGCCGCGGCATGCGACGTTTCAGGGCCCGCGGAATACCGGCTGCTGCCGACCGAACGGCCGCAGGACGCGGCGTTCTTTGCCCGCAACTTTGCCGGCGCCTCCGGGCTGGTGTGGGTGCGGCTCGGCACCGTGGCACGGGACGGGATCGCCTGCGATCTCGACGGGTTCGTGGCCGGGGCGCTGCCGACGATCACCCGCCCCTTCATCCTCGTCACGACCGATGGGGACGCGACCTCTCCGCGTGACTTTTGGCCACCGACCGTTGCGGCCCTTTTGGGCTCGCCGCACCTCCTCGCCTGGTACACGCAGAACCACGACGGCAGCTGCGCGCCCCGCGTCCGGCCCTTCCCGATCGGCCTCGACCTGCACACGAGCCGGCTCGGCTGGACGACCGACCGCCGTCTCGAGGTGCTGAGCCGGCTGCGCGAGCGGCGGCGACCGGCCGGGGCCCAACCGCTGCGCGTTTTCAGCGATGCGGACGTCACGCCCAATTCCGCCGATCGGCGGGCGGCCATAGTGAGCCTCAGCGGCTGCCGCCATGTGCGAAAACTCTATTCTCGGGTGGGGCAGGGGACGATCTGGCGCGCCTATGCAAGCCATCCTTTCGTGGTCAGCGCGCACGGCAACGGCCTCGATTGCCACCGCACCTGGGAGGTTCTCCTGCTCGGTTCGATCCCGATCGTGAGGCGGTCATCGCTCGATCCGCTGTACCAGGGGCTTCCGGTCGCCATCGTCGATGATTGGGATGAGGTGCGGGATCTGAAGCGGCTCGCGGCCTTGAGAGCCGAGCTTGCGCCGCTCACCGCGCGCGAGCATGTGTGGCCCCGGCTGACCGCCGCGGCCTGGCTTGCCCCGCTCAGGGCCGAGCTCGAGCGAGCGAGCAAGCCGGAAGCCGCCTGAAGGCATCACACCGGGCGAGCCACAATGCGGCATTCTGTCGCATGCTCCGACTGGTCACGCGCCGGTCCTTCCGCTACTGCGGAGGCCGAGGCGAAGGGGCACCGAATGATCACAATCGAAAACGACGAACTGCGCGTCGCAGTGGCGCCGCACTACGGCGCACGCGTCACGAGCCTCTTTGACAAACGCGCTGGCCGCGAATGGCTCACCCAGGGTATCGAGAGCCGGAATGTCGGCGAGGAAGCACCCTATGGCAGCCCTGAAGCGGTCGGCTGGGACGAGTGTTTTCCCACCGTCTCGCCCTATGAGGCGGGAGGCACGCCCTGGCGCCGGCGCCTGCGCGATCACGGCGACCTCTGGGGCAGGGCCTTTGACGTCGAGGCGCTGACGGCGACGAGCGCGACGCTGGGCTTCGCAGCCCGGGAGTTCCGCTTCGTGCGAAGCCTCACGGTTGATGGGCCGGTGCTCCGCGCCGACTACCGTGTCGACAACCTTGGCGCCGAGCCGCTCCCCTATCTCTGGGCCCTGCACGCGCTGCTGGCGGTCGACAGCGGCGACCGCCTCGAACTGCCCGGCGTCGCAAGCGTGCGCGCCACCTACCTCTCGCTGAATGGCGCGACTATTCCAGGTGGTGAACTGCCGTGGCCCGGCCTCGACGGCCGGCTGCCGTTCTCGCTCGACGCCGTGCAGCCGCGCAGCACGGCCTTCGCCGCCAAACTGCTGCTCGGGGATACCCAAGGCTCGGCTCGGATCGGCCGACCGGGACAGTGGCTGGAGATGGCCTGGTCCGCGCCGATCCGCGCCGCGGGGGTCTGGATCACCTATGGCGGCTGGCCGCAGCCGGGCGGCCACCAGGAGGTCGCGATCGAGCCGACGTCGTCGGCCGCCGACCATCTGGGCCAGGCGATCGATGCGGGCGCCGCGTCCATTCCCGCCGGCGGTTGGCACGAGTGGACCGTGACATTGAGTGTCGCGGCGGACGCGACCGGCGCTTGACACTCATCGGCCGGCGTGCCTATCTCACGTCCTCAACAGGTGGAGCGGTCCCGTGCGGGCACTCATTCTCGTAGTAGGAAGGCGCATCGGCAGCGCGGGATGATGTCCCGCGATAGGTCGGTGCGCGCCAAGGTCCCTTCCGGGGCCTTTTTTATTGCCCGCAATTCCGGCCGGCGCGGCGGAATGGCGTCGTTAAGGAGGCGGCAGGGCCGCCGGACGTGAGGAGAAAAAAGATGGCCGAGCAGATGACCGGCGCGGAGATCGTGATCCAGGCCCTGATCGATCAGGGCGTGGAGCACATTTTTGGGTATCCGGGCGGGGCGGCGCTGCCGATCTACGACGCCCTGTTCCAGCAGGACAAGGTCAAGCACATCCTCGTCCGGCACGAACAGGGCGCCGGCCACATGGCCGAGGGCTATGCCCGCTCGACCGGCAAGGTTGGCGTCGTCCTCGTGACGTCGGGACCGGGCGCCACCAACACGGTGACGCCGCTGACCGATGCGCTGATGGATTCCGTTCCGCTGGTCGTGATCACGGCGCAGGTGCCGACGACCCTCATCGGCTCGGACGCCTTCCAGGAGTGCGACACGGTCGGCATCACCCGATCCTGCACCAAGCACAACTATCTCGTGAAGTCGGTCAACGATCTCAGCCGCGTGCTGCACGAGGCGTTTTATATCGCCGCCTCAGGACGGCCGGGGCCGGTGCTCGTCGACATCCCCAAGGATGTGCAGTTCGCGCTCGGCACCTACCGGAGCCCCGCCGAGGTGCAGGTCGAGCGTCACAAGAGTTACCACCCGCAGGTCGAGGGCGACACCGCGGCCATTTCGGCTGCCGTCGACCTGATGCTCAAGTCGCAACGGCCGATCTTCTATACCGGCGGCGGCATCATCAATGCGGGCCCCGAGGCGAGCCAGCACCTGCGCGAACTCGCCGAACTGACCGGCTTTCCCGTGACCTCGACGCTCATGGGGCTCGGCGCGTTCCCGGCCTCCAACCCGCAGTGGATGGGGATGCTCGGCATGCACGGCACCTACGAGGCCAACATGGCGATGCACGATGCCGACCTCATCGTCTGTATCGGGGCCCGCTTCGACGACCGCATCACCGGCCGCATCGATGCCTTTTCGCCGAACAGCCGCAAGATCCACGTCGACATCGACGCCTCCTCGATCAACAAGAACGTGCTGATCGACCTCGCGATCGTCGGCGATTCCGGGCGCGTCATGGAGGAGATGATCCGCATCTGGCGCAGCCGCACCAACGAGTCGCGTGCCGAGGCGATCAAGCCCTGGTGGGACCAGATCAACGTCTGGCGCAAGAGGAACTCGCTGGGATTCAAGAACTCCTCGACCATCATCAAGCCCCAGCATGCCATCCGGCGGCTCTATGAGGCGGTGAAGGGCCGCGACGTCTATGTCACGACCGAGGTGGGCCAGCACCAGATGTGGGCCGCCCAGCATTTTCCGTTCGAGTTGCCCAACCGCTGGATGACGTCCGGTGGTCTCGGCACGATGGGCTATGGCCTCCCGGCGGCGATCGGCGTGCAGGTCGCGCATCCCGAGGCGCTCGTGATCGATATCGCCGGCGAGGCATCGGTGCAGATGACGATGCAGGAGATGTCGACCGCCATGCAGTACGGGCTGCCGGTCAAGATCTTCATCCTCAACAACGAGCGCATGGGCATGGTGCGCCAGTGGCAGGACCTGCTGCATGGCGGCCGTTACGCCCATTCCTACAGCGAGAGCCTGCCGGATTTCGTCAAGCTGGCCGAGGCGTTCGGGGCGGTCGGGATCCGCTGCACCGACCCCGCCGAGCTCGACGGCGCGATCGCCGAAATGGTCCGGGTCGACCGGCCGGTGCTCTTCGACTGCGTCGTCGAAAAACACGAGAACTGCCTGCCGATGATTCCCTCCGGCAAGCCGCACAATGAGATGATCCTGCCCGATTTCGACGAAGACATCGGCTCGATCATCGACGCCAAGGGCCGGGAACTGGTTTAGGAGCAAGGGCCATGAACGCACAGCTGATGCCGACGGGATCGGCCTATTTCCTCACCAAGGAGACGATGGCGCCGGAGCGCCACACGCTCTCGGTGCTGGTCGACAACGAGCCGGGCATTCTCGCCCGTATCGCGGGGTTGTTCTCGGCCCGCGGCTTCAACATCGAGAGCCTCACCGTCTCAGAGGTCGAGCACCAGAAGGGGCTGTCGCGGATCACGCTGGTGACCGTCGCGACGCCCAAGGTGCTGAGCCAGATCAAGCTGCAGCTCGAGCGGCTGGTGCCGGTGCACCGCGTCCACGATCTCACCGCCGAGGGCAAGGCGCTCGAGCGGGAGCTCGCGCTGATCAAGGTCGGGGGCACCGGGGAGCACCGGGCCGAGACGCTGCGGCTTGCCGACGCGTTTCGGGCCCAGATCGTCGATGCGACGGTCGAAAGCTTCGTCTTCGAGGTGACCGGCAAGCCGTCCAAGATCGACAGCTTCATTGCCCTCATGGTGCCGCTGGGGCTCATCGAGGTCGTGCGGACAGGGCTCGCCGCCATTTCGCGCGGCGCCGAGGGTATGTAGCCTTGTTGCCCTGACGTTTCGGGCAGGGCCTCCCGCGATTACACCGCAGGTGAAGCTGGTGATGGCGGCGCGTCGGCGGGTTGCGGACCCGACGAGCGCAACCCCTGCCACCCGTTCATCGCGGAGGAGAAAAGGCCGCCCGGCCACCCGCCCCGGTGCCGAGCTGCCATGGTGCCGGCGAGTCAGGCGCGCGTTTCCGCGCCCCGCTGCCGGCGCGATCAATCGTCGAAGTAGAAATCCGATATCTCGCAGACATTGACCGAGTCCTTTTTGGCCTCGGTCTTGTCGATGAACACGGCGAGGAAATCGAATTTGCAGTAGCCGGTCCCATCGTCGATGTTGATGTTCCAGGTTTCCCCCGGACGTATCACATCGCCATGCAGGATGTTCTCTTCGTAGGAGTTTGTGCTGACGTTGGAGGCGTAGAATTCAGTCATTGCCACAGAAGCACGGTTGTGGATGTGCACGTGACGATTGAGGGCATAAGAGGCCGACGGGGCGGCGATAAGCAGAGCGCTGGCCAGCACCGCGGCAAACACCTTGTTTGCAGACATGAAGTTCCCCCAGAGTAAGTTACCGCAGTAAGCGGCAAGGCAACGCTATCGCCGAAGTTCCATCGTTACAATGTCAAAGCGACACGTTGCCGCCGGAAGAAAGTGCAGCGTGCCTAAGGGGCATCAGCCCGCGGGTTCCGAGCGGAAAATCGCCGATGGCCGTTGTTCGGCGCCAGCAGAAGGTGCGGCAGGGATTTGTGGCCAATCCCGGCCGCTCGGGCGTCCGAGCGCAGCGCACAGTGGGAAAACGGGCGCAAAGCCGCGGACTGTCGTCGCTTACAGGTTTGTGCCTAACAGCCGTTTCGGGGGCAGCTAATGCCGCTGTCACCGCGTGACAGCGGGGTGCCTCCTTGTGGCAAGCAGTGGGCAGGAACATATCTCCCCTCAGTTACGTTTTGTGACTAACCGAGATTGAGGATTCGAGATGTCAAAGCCCAGGATTGCCGTGATCATCGGCAGCGTGCGTCCCACCCGCTTCGGCGACAAGCCGGCGAAGTGGATCTATGATCATGTGAAGGCGCGCGGCGACGCGGACGTCGAGATCGTCGACCTCAAGGACTACAACCTGCCGTTGTTCGATGCGCCGGCGTCGGATTTCTGGATGCCGAGCCCCAACGCGGAAGCGCAGCGCTGGCAGGCCAAGCTCAACGAGTTCGACGGCTACATCTTCGTCACCGCCGAGTATAACCGCTCGATCCCCGGGGCGCTGAAGAACGCGCTCGACTGGGCCTATAAGCCCTTCATCAAGAAGGCTGCGGCTTTCGTGGGGTACGGTTCGGTCGGCGGGGCCCGCGCCATCGAGCACCTGCGCAATATCATGGTCGAGCTTCAGGCTGTGCCGGTGCGGCACGGCATTCACATCGGCGGATCGGATTTCGTTCCGATCATGATGGGGCAGAAGACCTGGGACGACGCGAAGGGCGATTTCGACCGCTTCGTGCCCGAGATGCTCGATAGCCTCATGTGGTGGACCAACGCCACGAAGGCGGCGAGGGAAGCCGACGCCGAGGCCGCCAAGGCCGCCTGACGCGACCGCGGCGAGCCCGTGCAATCGGGCGGGGCCGCGCCTATATGAGTTGGATAGTGTCTCCCTGCGGGGCGGCGGCCGAAACGGGCCGCCGCCTTTTGCGTTCCGGCGGCCGACGCAAAAAATCTGCTGCCAGCGGCCTTAGCGGGTGCGCAACCAAGCACCGGCGCCAGGGTTGAGTGTGGCAGGTGAGCGGTGTAGAGAGGCCCCCACCTCTTTCCGAGGTGAGCGATGACTTCATGACGCAGACCAATGTGGCCGGCCCGCCTGTCGAAGCGGGCCTCGAAGGCGCCGAACAGGGCGCTCACGCCACGAAAAACCTGCCGTTCCTCGTTCTCGGCGCTGTCGGCGTTGTCTATGGCGATATCGGCACCAGCCCGATCTACGCCTTCCGGCAGGCGCTTGCCGATGGTGCCACTCCGGCGACGCTCGCCGCCGATGTGCTGGGCCTGCTCTCTCTCATCGTCTGGGCGCTGACCCTCACCGTCACCGTCAAATACGTCTTCTTCGTCACCAAGGCCGACAACAAGGGGGAGGGCGGCACGCTCTCGCTCATGTCGCTGGCCAAGAACGGCTTTCCGGGCCGAGCCACGTGGATCGTGGCGCTCGGGGTGGTCGGCGCGGCGTTGTTCTTCGGCGATTCCCTCATTACCCCGGCGATCTCCGTCCTCTCGGCGGTCGAAGGCGTCGAGACGATCGCGCCCAACCTCGCGGTCTGGGTGCTGCCGGCGACGGTCGTGATCATCATCGGGCTGTTTTTCGTGCAGCGCTTCGGGACAGCGACGGTCGCAAGCGTCTTCGGGCCGGTGATGGTGGTGTGGTTCCTGACCCTCGGCATCAGCGGCCTGTTGCACGTGGTCAACCGCCCGGAGGTGCTGTTCGCCGTCAACCCGCTCTATGGCCTCCATTTCCTCGCCACCCACTGGATGATCGCGGGGCTCGTGATCGGTGCGGTGTTTCTGGCGGTGACCGGCGCCGAGGCGCTCTACGCCGACCTCGGACATTTTGGCCGCCGCCCCGTGGTTGTGGCCTGGTTCAGCCTGGTGTTTCCGGCTCTTCTGCTCAACTATTTCGGGCAGGGCGCCTTCGTGCTCGATGGCGGCGTCGCCGCCGCGGACAACCCCTTCTTCAAGATGCATGCCGAATGGGCGCGCATCCCGCTCGTGGCGCTGACGACGCTTGCGACGGTGATCGCGAGCCAGGCCGTGATCTCGGGCGCCTTTTCGCTCACACAGCAGGCGATCGCGCTCAACCTGCTGCCCCGCATGACGGTGCGCCACACCTCCGAACTGGCGTCCGGCCAGATCTACATCCCGCAGATCAACTCGCTGCTGATGATCCTCGTGCTGCTGCTCGTCGTGGGTTTCAAGAGCTCGGCGTCGCTGTCCTCCGCCTATGGCATTGCGGTTTCGGGCGTGATGCTGGTGACCTCCTGTTTTCTCGGGCTCGTCATGTGGCGCATCTGGAAGTGGCCCAAGACGTGGATCGTCTGCGTCACCATCCCCTTCCTCGTCGTGGATTCGAGCTTCTTCATCGCCAATCTCGGCAAGATTTTTGATGGCGGCTGGGTGCCGGCGCTGGTCGCGCTGACCGTCGCCGCCATCATCTTCGTCTGGATGGTGGGAAGGCAGCGCCTGATCGAAAAGACGCGGCGGGATGAGGTGCCGCTCGAATTTTTGGTGCAGAACCTCACCAAGAAGCGGCCCACCATCGTTCCCGGGACGGCCGTGTTTCTCACCAGCGACGCGACCGGCGCCCCGACGGCGCTACTGCACAGCCTCAAGCACTACAAGGTGCTGCACGAAAAGAACGTCATTCTCACCGTGCAGACGTCAAACCTGCCGCGCGTGCCCGACGACGAGAAGGTTCGCATCGAGTCGATGAGCGAACTCTTCTACCGCGTGATCGTGACTTTCGGCTACGTGGAGACGCCGAACATTCCCAAGGCCTTGGGGCTGGCGCGCAAGCTCGGATGGAAGTTCGACATCATGTCGACCTCGTTCTTTCTCTCGCGGCGCTCGCTCAAGCCCTCGCCCAAGGGCGGCATGCCGTTCTGGGCCGACCGGCTTTTCATCGCCCTTGCGCGCAACGCGACCGACGCCACCGAATATTTCCACATCCCGACCGGCCGGGTGGTCGAAATCGGCACGCAGGTCACGATCTAGGCCGCGGCCGCCGACGCCTGCCCTTCGTATGTCTGATGCGGCCGCATTGGGGGCGCTGGCGGAGGATTGCCTCGCGGCGTCTGCCAATGGGACAGGTATCACCCGACAGGATATGCTTGGCTGGCTGGCGGTTCTTGCAGCGGCCCGTCTCGCCGGGGGTGCCGGGTGGCGAGACACCGATGTTGCGCGAACTGGCGGGGCGATCCAGCGGGGGAGGGCAGGTCGGTGGTGGGTTCGCTCGACATCGCGATCGTGGGCGCAGGGCCGGCAGGGCTCGCGAGCGCTCTCTACCTCGAGCGGCTCGGGCACCGGCCGGTCGTCTTCGAGCGGTTCGAGGTGGCCCGGCCGGTCGGTTCGGGATTGATGATCCAGCCCACCGGGCAGGCGGTCCTCGCCGATCTTGGCCTGCTGCCCGCGCTGCAGGCGCTCGGGCACCGCATCGACCGGCTGGATGGCCGCGACGCGGCGTCCGGCCGCGTCGTCCTCGACGTGCGCTATGACGCGCTGCCGGGGGGCCAGCACGCCGTCGGCGTCCACCGGGCCGTGTTGTTCGACCTCCTCCACGAGGCGGTGCTGGCGCGCGGCATCGAAATCCGAACGCGCCGCGAGGTGACCGGCCTGGACCGGCTGAGCCGCGGCCGGATGCTGAGCTTTGCGAACGGGCCGCCGGAGGGGCCCTTCGACCTCGTCGTCGACGCCAGTGGCGGTGGAAGCCGGCTGCGCTCCCTCGCCCAGCGGCCAGCCGGGGTGCGCCCGATGCGTTTCGGCGCGCTCTGGGCAACCGTGCCCTGGGCCGGCGACTTCGCGCACGACGCGCTGATGCAGCGCTATCGAGGCGCCAGCATCATGGCGGGCGTGCTGCCGATCGGGCAGCGGCAAGCGGGAGGGCCTGCGCTCGCCGCGTTCTTCTGGAGCCTTCCCGTCGAAAGCCATGCAGGGCTCCTCGAGCGTGGTTTCGATTCCTGGCGCCGGGAGGTCGAGGGGATCTGGCCCGCCTGCGCCGTTCTCCTCGACCGCATCGATGGGTTTGAGGCGTTGACCCTCGCGCGCTACGCGCATCTGACGCTGCCGGTGCCTTCAGGCGAGGGAATCGCCTTTGTCGGCGACAGCGCGCACGCAACGAGCCCACAGCTCGGGCAGGGGGCGAATATGGCGCTGCTCGACGCGAGGGCCCTGGCGATCGCCATCGAGACGTCGCCCGATGTACCCGCGGCATTGGTCCGATATGGGGCGCTGCGGCGCTGGCACGTCCGATTGTACCAGGCGATGTCGCTGACGCTGACGCCGCTCTACCAGTCGGAGAGCCGCGTCCTGCCGGTGCTGCGGGACATCCTCGTCGCCCGCATCGGCCGCGTGCCGCCGCTGCCCCGGCTGCTCGCCGGACTCGTCGCCGGCGACCTGCTCAGCCCCTTGGGCAGGCTCGGCCTTGGCGATGGACGGGCGAAAGCGCCCCGCATCCCGCCGCGCGGGGAGCCGGCGGCCTGAGAGGACGAAAGGCCGATTAAGTGAGCGGGGCTCCCGTCTCACCGCGTCACGACGAAAATGCTCAGATCGCGGCGAGCCGCTCGCGAATGGCCGAGACGGCCTCGGCCGCCCTGGCGCCCTCCGGCCCGCCGCCCTGCGCCATGTCTGGCCGTCCGCCGCCGCCGTGACCGCCCAGCGCCGCCGTCCCGAGCTTGACGAGATCGGCCGCCGAAATGCGGTTGACGAGGTCGTCGGTGACCCCGACCGCGATGGTGCCCTTGCCGTCGTCGCCCTTGAGCACGAGCGCCACGACGCCGGAGCCCGTGCGCTTCTTTTCCTCGTCGACGAGGCCGCGCAACGCCCGCGCCTCGACGCCCTCGACGATGCGCCCGACGAACGGCACGCCGTTGACGGTCTCGGCCGCCGGTGCGGCCACCCCGTTTGCCCCCCCGAGGGCGAGCTTCTGGCGCGCCTCGGCGAGCGCCCGCTCGTTGCGCCGCAACTCGCCCTGCAGCGTCTCGATGCGCTCGAGCACCTCGTGCGGGGAGGCGCGCAGGAGCGACGCCGCGGACGACACGATTTCGCTGTTGGCGCGGGCGTGGTGGCGCGCGTTCGTCGCGGTCAGCGCCTCGATGCGCCGCACCCCGGCGCCGACCGCGCTTTCGGAGACGATCGTGATGAGGCCGATGTCGCCCGTGCGGCGGACATGGGTGCCCCCGCACAGTTCCACCGACCAGCCGAGCGCGTTGCCGGTGGGATCGCCCATCGAGACGACGCGCACCTCGTCGCCATATTTTTCGCCGAAGAGGGCGCGGGCGCCAGACTGCTTGGCCTCGTCGACAGCCATGAGCCGCGTTTCGACCGGGCTGTTGGCGAGCACGATGTCGTTGGCGAGGTCCTCGACCTCGGCAATCTCCTGGCCGGTCATCGGCTTGGTGTGGACGAAGTCGAAGCGCAGGCGCTCGGGCGAAACGAGCGAGCCGCGCTGCGCCACGTGATCGCCGAGGACGAGCCGCAGCGCCTCGTGCAGAAGGTGGGTCGCGGAGTGGTTGGCCCGGATGGCGCTCCGCCGCTTGTGATCGACGTCGAGCGCCAGCGCCGTGCCGACGGAAATCTTGCCTTCCTTCACCTCGACCCGGTGCGCGAAGACGCCCGAATGCTTAGTGGTATCGAGAACCACAGCCGAAACGCCGTCGCCCACCATGGTGCCGGTGTCGCCGACCTGCCCGCCGCTCTCGGCATAGAAGGGGGTCTGGTTGAGGATGACGAGCCCCTCCTCGCCGGCCGCGAGGCTATCAACCCGCGCGCCGTCCTTGAGGAGCGCGATCACCTCGCCCTCGGCCACTTCCGTCTCGTAGCCCAAAAATTCGGTCGGCCCCAGTTCATCGGCGAGCCCGAACCAGACGCTGTCGGTTGCGGCTTCACCGGACCCGGCCCAGCTGCGGCGCGCCTCGGCGCGTTGCTTGGCCATCGCATCCTCGAACCCCGTGAGGTCGACATTGATGCCCCGCCCGCGCAGCGCATCCTGCGTGAGGTCGAGCGGGAAGCCGTAGGTGTCGTAGAGCTTGAAGGCGGTGGTGCCCTCGAGCATGTCGCCCTGCTTGAGGCCGGAGGTCTCCTCCTCGAGAATCTGCAGGCCGCGGCTGAGGGTCTTGAGAAAGCGGTGCTCCTCGAGGCGGATGGTTTCGCTGACCATCGCTTCGCCGCGGCTGAGCTCGGGATAGGCCTGTCCCATCTCGCGGACGAGCGTCGGCACGAGCTTGAAGATCACCGGCTCGGTCGCCCCGAGCAGCGTCGCGTGGCGCATGGCGCGGCGCATGATGCGGCGCAGCACATAGCCGCGCCCTTCGTTCGAGGGGAGGACGCCTTCGGCGATCAGGAACGACATCGAGCGCAGGTGGTCGGCGATGACGCGCCGGCTGGTTTCGCCCGGGCCGCCGGGCTCGGTGCCGGTCACCTGCGCGGCCGCGCCGGTCAAGGCCCGGAAGAGGTCGATCTCGTAGTTGTCGTGGACGCCCTGCAGCACGGCGGCGATGCGCTCGAGGCCCATGCCGGTGTCGATCGAGGGGCGGGGCAGGTTTTCGCGGTGGCCGTCGGCGAACTGCTCATACTGCATGAAGACGAGGTTCCACACCTCGATGTAGCGGTCGCCATCCTCCTCGGCGCTGCCGGGCGGGCCACCCCAGACCTTGTCCCCATGGTCGAAAAAGATTTCGGAGCAGGGGCCACAGGGGCCGGTATCCCCCATCTGCCAGAAATTCGACTTTTCGCCGAGACGCACGATGCGCGAATCGTCGAGGCTGGCGATCTTTTTCCAGAGCACCGCCGCGTCGTCGTCGTCCTTGTAGACGGTCGCGCTCAGCCGGTCGGCGGGAAGGCCATACTCCTTGGTGAGGAGGTTCCAGGCGAGCTCGATCGCGCGCTCCTTGAAGTAGTCGCCGAAGGAGAAATTCCCCAGCATTTCAAAGAAGGTGTGGTGGCGCGCGGTGAAGCCCACATTGTCGAGATCGTTGTGCTTGCCGCCGGCCCGGACGCACTTCTGGGACGACGTCGCCCGCTTGTAGTCGCGCTTCTCGAGGCCGGTGAAGACGTTCTTGAACTGCACCATGCCGGCATTGGTGAACATCAGCGTCGGGTCGTTGCGCGGCACGAGCGGGCTCGAGGGCACGCGCTCATGGCCATTGGCCACGAAATAGTCGAGGAACCGCGACCGTATCTCGTTCACGCTGGTCATCAGGCGACATTCCTTGCGCAACAACAAAGGGCGGGCCGCCGATGCTCCGGGCCCGCCGCCAAACCGTTGGGTTCTATATTGGGGACGGCGCCTCTGTCCAGAAGGGGCCGTCCCGCAAAAGTGGGCGCAATGCCGGCGGCTCGACCCTATGGCTGATGGCATCCCCGCGGGGGGCGGCGTCGGGCCGAAGAAGGGCCGACGGTCGTCTCTCGCCCAACGCGAATGCCGAGGTCCGGTCGGTGTCCTGGCCTCATGGTTCGACAGGCTCACCATGAGGGCGGGAAGGACCTCACTCCAAGGATGAGTTCACCCCTGGGGAGGACCTCACCCTGCGGAGGACCTCACCCTGAGCCTGTCGAAGTGCGAGGTCCGGCCCGCAAACCCCACCCTCGTCATGGCCGGGTTTGACCCGGCCATCCAGACCACCGCACCACCTGTGCGGGCGGCGAGGCCTGCTGGATCCCCGGGTCAAGCCCGGGGATGACGGTGGTTGGGGATGAAGTTGGCTACCAACCCGGAAAATCGCCGGGTGCGGGGAGCAGCGGGAGGGCGACGGCGAGTGGAGATGCGCGGGCCGCGAATTTCCCTCCCCCTTGCGGGGAGGGTGGCGGCAGCCGGGTGGGGGTCGGCCACTCCGCAGTGCTTGCATCCACCCCACCCCTGACCCTCCCCGCAAGGGGGAGGGAGACGGCGGACGCTGGGGATGGGGCTCATGGTTTGACAGGCTCACCATGAGGGCGGGAGGGCGGCCCGCGCCGCGACCGGGCTATGCCGCGGCCGGGCGATTTACTCGTCGGCGTCGCCG
>DASZTU010000230.1:0-4334 GCA_035547975.1 Devosiaceae bacterium
GAGGGCGGCCCACCCGATTCGGACCCGGTTTTCGGGTGCCGCGCCGGGGTACTCCGCCGCGCCCCGTCCGCGGTTCCGATTTACGATTGCGTTACCAACCTCGCCTCGGTCACAAATGTGTGCTGGACATGAACGAAGGAAGAACATATAAGAACAAAGACAGAACTTGAGGGAAACATGCTCGCTTTTGCCAAGGACTTCATGGCCGTTGTCGCCCTCGGCGCATTCGGATTTGCCGCCCTCTGCTGGGCGGATGTGCTGGCGCGCCTCGTTTGAAACTGTGGATCGGTGGGGGCCCGGGTTGGCGGGGCGGGCTGCCGGTGCCAAATAGGGCGGGCCCCATCGGAATCCAAGCATGAACGGCCCCGGCTTCATCCACCTTCACGTCCATTCGGCCTACTCCCTGCTCGAGGGGGCGCTGCAGCTCGGCAGGCTGCTGGAGCTCGCCAAGGCCGACAAGCAGCCGGCGCTCGGCATCGCCGACACGAACAACCTTTTCGGCGCGCTCGAGTTCTCCGAAAAGGCGGCGGGGAAGGGGATCCAGCCGCTCCTCGGCTGCGAGCTCGCGCTCGATTTCGGCGAGGAGCGGCCGCACGAGCGCCCGGCCGAGCGCAACCGCTTCGGCAAGGGATCGGTGGTGCTGATGGCCGCCGACGCCACCGGCTTCGGCAACCTGACGCGGCTCGTCAGCCGGGCCTATCTCGAGGGGGAAAGCGGCCGGGCCGCCGCCCGGCTCGACTGGCTCGACCGCGACAATCTCGCCGGCATCATCTGCCTGACCGGCGGGCCCGAGGGGGCGATCGATCCGTTCTTCGCGGCCGGGCTCGACGGCCATGCGGCCGCGCGACTCGAACAGCTGCGCGGCCTCTTCGGAGACCGGCTCTACGCCGAGCTGCAGCGCCATGAACGGCCCCAGGAGGCCGAGGTCGAGGCCGCGCTCATCGACTACGCCTACGCGCACGGGGTGCCGCTCGTTGCGACCAACGAACCCTATTTCCCGGCCCGGAGCGACTATGAGGCGCATGACGCGCTGCTCGCGATCGCCGGGGGCACCGTGCTGGCCCAGACCGAGCGCCGCAAGCTCACGCCCGAGCACTACTTCAAGTCGCGCGCCGAGATGATGGAGCTTTTCGCCGACCTGCCGGAAGCGCTCGACAACACGGTCGAGATCGCGCGGCGCGCGGTCTTCCGGCCGCGGACGCGCGGGCCCATCCTGCCGCGCTTCGCTTCCCTTCCGGGGCAGACGGCCGAAGAGGGCATGGCGGCCGAAGCCGAGGCGCTGCGCAAGATGGCCTATGAAGGGCTCCACGCGCGCTTCGACAAATACGGCCGCGATCCGCGCTTTTCCGTCGAGGATTACGAGAAGCGCCTCGAATTCGAGCTCGGCATCATCATCAAGATGAAGTACCCGGGCTACTTCCTGATCGTCGCCGATTTCATCCAGTGGGCCAAGGCGCACGGCATTCCGGTGGGTCCCGGCCGCGGCTCGGGCGCCGGCTCGCTCGTCGCCTATGCCTGCACCATCACCGACCTCGATCCGCTCCGCTACGACCTCCTGTTCGAGCGCTTCCTCAACCCGGACCGCGTCTCGATGCCGGACTTCGACGTCGATTTCTGCCAGGACCGCCGGCAGGAAGTCATCGACTACGTCCAGCAAAAATATGGGCGCGACCAGGTGGCCCAGATCATCACCTTCGGGACGCTGCAAGCCCGCGCGGTGCTGCGCGATGTCGGCCGGGTGCTGCAGATGCCCTATGGGCAGGTCGACCGCATTTCAAAGCTGGTGCCGGCCAACCCGGCCAATCCGGTGACCCTGGCGCAGGCGCTCGAGATCGAGCCGCAGCTCAAGGCGATGCGCGATTCCGACGAAAACGTCGCCGAGCTGATCGAGATCGCCCAAAAACTCGAGGGGCTGTTCCGGCATGCCTCGACGCACGCGGCCGGCATCGTGGTCGGCGAGCGGCCGCTCACCGAGCTCGTGCCGATGTACCGCGACCCGCGCTCCGACATGCCGGTCACGCAGTACAGCATGAAATGGGTGGAGCCGGCGGGCCTCGTGAAGTTCGACTTTTTGGGCCTCAAGACGCTGACGACGCTCGACTACACCGTCAAGATGATCAACCGGAACGGCACGAAATTCGCGCTGACCGACATTCCCATCGACGACAAGAAGACCTTCGACATGCTGACCGCGGGCGACGTGGTCGGCGTGTTCCAGGTGGAAAGTCCGGGCATGCGGCGCGCCCTCGTCGACATGCGGCCCGACCGGTTCGAGGACCTCATCGCGCTCGTTGCGCTCTATCGCCCGGGCCCGATGGCGAACATTCCGACCTATTGCGCCCGCAAGCGCGGCGACGAAGAGGTCGAGTACCTCCACCCTTTGCTCGAACCCATCCTCGCCCCGACCTATGGGGTGATCACCTACCAGGAGCAGGTGCAGCAGATCGCCAAGTCGCTCGCCGGCTACACCCTCGCCGAGGCCGACCTGCTGCGCCGGGCGATGGGCAAGAAGATCAAGTCGGAGATGGACGCGCAGCGCAGCCGGTTTCTCGAGGGCGCCCAAAAGCAGCACGGCATCGCCCGCTCACTCGCCAACACCATTTTCGACGCCTGCGCGAAGTTTGCGGAGTACGGCTTCAACAAGTCGCACTCGGCCCCTTACGGGTTCATCACCTATCAGACGGCCTATCTCAAGGCGCATTTCCCGCAGGAATTCCTGGCGGCCTCGATGACGCTCGACATGGGCAACACCGACAAGCTCAACGATTTCCGCCGCGACGCCAAAAAGCACGGCATCGAGGTCGTGCCGCCCTCGATCAACAAGTCGGATGCGGTCTTCAACGCCCGCGACGGCAAGATCTTTTACGCCATCGGTGCCATCAAGGGAGTGGGGCAGGCGGTGGCCGAGCACATCGTCGCGGCGCGGGGCAGCCGGCCCTTCGCGGACCTCGCCGACTTCGCCTCGCGCGTCGACCCCAGGATCATCAACCGGCGCACCCTCGAGACGCTGGTCAATGCCGGGGCGCTCGACGACCTCTGCCCGCGCCGCGAGCAGGCGTTTGCGGCGATCGACGCGATCATCGCCACCGCGCAGCGCGTCGCCTCCGACAAGACCGACGGGATCGTGGACATGTTCGCCTCGGATCGGCCCGAGCCGATTCCCCTGACCCAGAACGTCGCCCCCTGGAGCCTCACGGAGCGGCTGGAGCGCGAGCGCGCGGCCATCGGCTTCCACGTTTCCGCGCATCCGCTCGACGAATATGCAGCCCATTTCGACCGGCTCAAGGTCATGCCCTGGGCCGATTTCGAGCGCGCGATCCGGGAGCGCGGCGCCACGGCCGGCCGGCTCGCCGGCACCATTGCGGCCCGCTCGGACCGGCGCACCAAAAAGGGGGCGCCGATGCTCTCGATGACGCTGTCCGACCCGTCGGGCAGCTACGACGTGATCGCCTTTTCCGAGCAGGTGACGCAGTTCGGCCCGGTGCTGACGCCCGGAAAATCCGTGATCGTCAGCGTCGAAGCCGACGAGCGCCCCGACGGCGTGAGCCTCAGGCTGCTTTCGGCGGTGCCGATCGAGCAGGCGGCGGAGCGGCTCGGAAAACTCATCGAGATCGAGGCGGAGTCGGCCGCCTGCCTCTCGGCGATCAAGGCGCAGCTCAAGACCGGCGGCGATGGGCGGGTGCGCTTCGTGGTCAGCCGCGACCGCGCGAGCCGCCTCTACGAGATCGACATCCCCGGCGGCTTCCGGCTGAGCCCCGAGCTCGCCGGCGGCATCAAGGCGCTCGAGGGCGTCGTGAACGTGAGGCTGAGCTGAGATGGCGCGACCGGCCGGGCTGGGGGCATCTTTCGATCGGGGTCGCCGATATCGGCCGTTCGGCGCGGTTCTATGACGCGGTGCTCGCGGCGATCGGCTTCGTGCGAAAGTGGAGCGACGAGGACGCGATCGGCTACGGCCCCGGCGACGGGGGCGATCCGGTGCAGATCGTCGAGAAAGCCGGCGCCGCGCCGCCTTTCTCATTTCGCCGTCATCACCTGCCGCTCCCCCGGCGTCATTCCCGGGCTTGGGCCGGGGAGCCAGCCGGCCTCGCCGTCCGCACATGCGGCGCGGTGTGCTGGAGGGCCGGGTCAAGCCCGGCCATGACGAGGTGGGGGTTTGGGCCCGGACCTCGCCCTTCGACAGGCTCAGGGTGAGGTCCGTCTGGGAGGTCGGCCGAGGTGAGGTACTCACGGCGTGAGGTTCTTCCCCACCCCCCTCATGGTGAGGTGCGAGCGAAGCGAGCCTCGAACCATGACGCCCCAACCGCAGCGCCAGCCATCTCCCTCCCCCTTGCGAG
>DASZTU010000231.1:0-4181 GCA_035547975.1 Devosiaceae bacterium
CAGAGGGCGGCGTGACGCCGAGGCGCTTGGCGAGGGCGGCCGCCTCTTGCCGGGCCTTGGCGTGATCGGTCATCAAGGTCTTGCCGAAGGCGCGCACCTGCTCGGTTGCGCCCTTGCTGACGGCGAGCTTGCCCAGCGCCACCTCCGAGTTGTCACCCTTGAGGGCGTCCGTCAGGAAGTCCTTGTCGCTCTTGGCGAAACCGGGAGACGCCAGCAGCGTGCTCAGGGCGAGTCCGGCCAGAATAGCTGTCAATCCACGCATTGCTCATCCTCTCTGCAATGGCGCGACGCGACGCGCCTCGGGGATGAGAACTTGACGGCAGCGACCCGGTTCCGAGCCGGTGGCGGCCGGCGCGCTATTCCGCCGGGACGGCGATCGGGCCGGGCGCCTCGGTCGCGGGGCGGACGGGTTCGCGGCTCCCCGGCGTGCCCGGAATATGGGCCCAGGCCGGCCGCTCGAACAGGAACCTGCCGCGGCCGGTCCACTGCACGAGGCCGTAGAGGGCAACCGAGAAGCCGATGGCGACGACCATGACGATGAGGCTCGTGAGGGTCACGTTGCCGGCGAGGTGGAGTTTGACCAGCGCCAGGCGGGTGAAGGACATCGGCAGCACGAACACGAGATAGACGATGAGCGAATGCTCGCCGAGCCAGCGCAGCCAATCCATGGCGGCGAGCTTGCTGAGCAGCCCGCCGATGACGCAGAGGGCCATGCCGCCGAGGATCGCGAGCGCCAGCCGCACGAAGGGCAGACCCGCATAGCCGAGCTCGACGTGATCGGGGGCGAGGCGGAAGCCGTGGGAGAAAACGAGCGTCGCTTCGAGCGCCGACCAGGCGAAGAGGAGGATCAGCGCCTGCCAGACATGGTCCATGGCCCAGTCGACGAGCCTGAAGATCTTCGGGGCGAGAAGGTAACCGGCGTAGAAGAACACGAAATAGTTCGCGAACTGCTCGACGAGGTAGCTGTTGATGGTCACCCCGCCGATGACGAGGCCGCCGGCGCCGACCCCGTTGGTCGCGCCGATCTCGAGCGCCGCGCCAACCGCCAGCACGACTGCGTGCGGTACCTTGAAGGTGTAGGCGAGCTTGGTGGTCGCCGAAAACACGGCCAGGAGGTAGATGAACCAGAGCACGCCATAGGGCTCGATGACGGCCCAGGCGATGTCCTGCGCGGCCTCGACGGGCGCGTGGCTCGCGATGCCGACCTTGACCACGAGATGGATCACGGCCCACAGGGCATAGAAGTAGAAATAGTGGACGACGCGGCGGTCGGCGTAGTGCGCCCAGGGCCGCTTGATCACCTGGCTCAGGAAGAGCCCCGAGATCAGGAAGAATTCCGGCATCCGGAACGGCGTCGCAAAGGCGATGACGTAGTGGAAGAGGCCGATCCCGTCGGCATCCTGGCCCACGTTGAACACCGAATACATCATCACCACGAGGATGATGGAAATCCCCTTGGCCGAATCCACCCAGCTCAAGCGATTGGTCTTGGACATGCCGCGCTCCCGGTTCGGCGGGTGCCGGCGAGGTGGCCTCTCGCCCGATGGAGCACGCGCCGCTCTGTGTTCCGGCGCGTCATAACGCAGGGCGGGTGGTTAACGGCGGCCTTTCATGCCTTAGGCTTAAGCCGCGTGCTTAATAGATAAAAGTCTCGGCTTCGTCGTCGGGCCGCCCGCCAGCGCCGTCTCGATCCGGTCGGCCGCCTCCTCGTAGCCGCCCGCCTCGCGCAGGGACTGGCCGAGCGCCCTGGCCCGGTCGCGGTAGCCGGGATCGGCCATCACGGCGTCGACCGCCTTCCGCAGCGCCGCCGTCGTGACCGGCCGGCCGTAGCATTGGTCGTCGAGGACGAGGGCGGCTCCCGCCGCTTCGATCGAGCGGGCATTGCGCAACTGCTCGAACTGCTGCGGCACGGCCACCATCGGCACCCCGAACCACAACGCCTCGTGCATGCTGTTGAGGCCGGCATGGGTGAGGAAGAGGGCGCTCCGTTCGAGGATGTCGAGTTGCGGCACGGCCTCGGCGATGATGAAGTTGGCGGGGGCGTGGGCAAAGCGGGAGAGGTCGTTGCCGCGCCCGGCCGACAGGACGACCTGGACCGGCAGGTCGGCGAGCGCCTCCATGGCGCGGTCGAAAAAGCCCTGGTTGCCGAAATGCAGCGTGCCGAGGGAGACATAGACCAGCGGCCGGCCATCGAGGCGGGAGAAGTCGAAGGTTTCGCTCCGGGTGCTGCGCTCGATCGAGGAGCCGACGAAGGCGAAGCGCGGGCTCTCGAGTTTGGGCGTCTTGGGGTGGATGGCCTTGCTGGTGAGGACCAGGGTCACCACCGTGCCCTGGCGCGGCATCAGCGGCATGCGCCACGGCAGGCTGCGCGTGCCGGCGGCGGCGTTCATGCGCACCCACGCCGCAACCAGGTTCGGAAACAGCAGCCAGAAGCTGCGCATGTAACGCCAAAATTCCCCGCCGCCTTCGAGCCCGCGGAACACCTCGAAGATGAAGGACGTGGCGATCGAGACCGAGGGCAGGCGGAGGTTCGTCGCGGCCATCTCGCCCCAGACCGCGACGCCATCGAACAGCAGCAGGTCGGGGCGGTTGCGGCGGAGCTCCGGCAGGATGCCGCGCAGCAGGGGACCCGATGAGCCGAGGATAAGGGCGAGCCAGCGCATCAGGTCGCCGTCGTGCAGCACACGCGCGAGGTCAGCGACCGACAATACCGGAGGGTAGGCAACGAAGTCCGCGCCGGTGCGCCGGATGAGCGGCCCGAAGCTCGCCTCGTTGAACACCGTGAGCGAATGGCCACGCCGCACCAGCTCGGCCACGACCGGCAGCTGCGGGTTGACGTGACCGTAGGCGGGAAGGCTCAGCAGGACGATCTTGGCCATAGCTCGGCAGCCGGTGGTGGCGCCGAGTATGCGCAGGAATTACGCCGGAACGGAAGCGTACGCGGCGAACAGCAGCCCCATGGCGAGAAAAAACAGCACGGAAAGCGAGAGGGTCTTGATCATCTTGGGGCTGGCTCGAAACGCAACGCGAGGCGCGGACACTTTTGGAGCCCCCCGGTTAACGCAGGATTTCGATGGAGTAGTTCTCGATAACGGTGTTCGCCAAAAGCCGCTGACATATTGAACCGAGCGTTAACTCAGCGGCGCCGGCATCCGTCTCCTCGAGATCGATGTCGAAGACCTTGCCCTGGCGCACATCCGCAACGGTCCCAAAGCCGAGTCCGTGCAGCGAGCCGAGGATGGCCTGGCCCTGCGGATCGAGGACGCCGGTCTTGAGCGTGACGGTGACGCGCGCCTTCATGCGAAAGTCTTTCGTTGCAATCTATCGGTCGAATCGCACGCGTGCAGGCTAGCGCGAAAGGCAGCGCTCAAGCTGCAACACCTCGGCAATTTCGGGGGTGGGGAGCCGGGCCGGCGGCCGCGCGGCGAGGCCTACTGCACCAGGCGCGGGCCCGTCGAGAGCGCGTTGTCGGTCTCGGTGAGGATGCCGAGGCGCTGCGCGACTTCCCGATAGGCGTCGACCAGCCCGCCGAGGTTCTCGCGGAAGCGGTCCTTGTCGAGCTTGTTGCGGGTCTTGATGTCCCACAGGCGGCAGTTGTCGGGCGAAATCTCGTCGGCGAGGATGATCCGCATCAGGTCGTTCTCGTAGAGCCGGCCGCACTCGATCTTGAAGTCGACGAGCTGGATGCCGACCCCGGTGAAGAGGCCGGTCAGGAAATCGTTGACCCGGACGGCGAGGCTCATGATGTCGTCGAGCTCGGGCGGGGTGGCCCAGCCGAAGGCGGTGATGTGCTCCTCGGAGACCATCGGATCGCCGAGCGCGTCGTCCTTATAGTAGAACTCGATGATCGAGCGGGGGAGCGGCGTGCCCGGCTCGAGCCCGAGGCGCTTGACCAGCGAGCCCGCGGCGACGTTCCTGACCACGATCTCGAGTGGGATGATCTCCACTTCCTTGATCAGCTGCTCGCGCATGTTGATGCGGCGGATGAAGTGGGTCGGGATGCCGAGGGCGTTGAGCTTGGTGAAGATGTATTCGGAAATGCGGTTGTTGAGGACGCCCTTGCCGTCGATGACCTCGTGCCGCGCGCCGTTGCCGGCGGTCGCGTCGTCCTTGAAATACTGGACGAGCGTCCCCGGCTCGGGGCCCTCGAACAAATCCTTGGCCTTGCCCTCGTAGATCTT
>DASZTU010000232.1:0-3998 GCA_035547975.1 Devosiaceae bacterium
TCACCGCCTGGCTCGCCCCGATCCTGGTGTTCACCATGGAAGAGTGCTGGCTGGAACGTCATTCCGGCGCCACCGAGTCCGTGCACCTGCGGCAGTTCCCAACAGTCCCGGCCGAGTGGGCTGACCGGGCGCTGGCCGACAAGTGGGAGAAAATCCGCGAGGTCCGCCGCGTCGTCACCGGCGCGCTCGAGCTTGTCCGCAAGGACAAGATCATCGGCTCCTCGCTCGAGGCCGCGCCGAAAATCTATGTCGCCGCGCCCGACCTGCGGGCGGCGCTCGCGGGCGTCGATCTCGCCGAGATCGCCATCACCTCCTTCGTCGAGCTCAAGGACGAGCCGGCGCCGGCCGGCGCCTTCACGCTGCCCGAGGTCCAGGGCGTGGGCGTCGTCTTCGACCGCGCCGACGCGCACGGCCGCCAGTGCCTCCGCTCCCGCCGCTTCTTCGCCGCAGCCGACATGGACACGGAATACCCCGAGCTCAGCAAGCGCGACGCCCAGGCGATGCGCGAACGCAAGGCCGCGGGGCTTTGATGCTTGTGGAGACCCCCACCCCGTCCCTCCCCTCAAGGGGGAGGGGGGCTGGAACAGTGAACCTCGCAGTCAGGCTCCCCTCCCCCTTGAGGGGAGGGGTTGGGGGTGGGGGTTGACCGCGAACAAAGGGATTTGGCTGTCCCTCGCTCTCGGCCTCGCCGCCTTCGCGCTCGATCGCCTGCACAAATACCTGCAGGTCGATCTCTACCATTGGCCCGAGGGCTACTTTCACCCGCTGACGCCGTTCTTCGACGTCGGGCTGGTGTTCAACCCCGGCATCTCCTACGGCCTGTTGAACTCGCTGCCGCTGTGGGCCATCGCCATCCTGGTGGCCGTGGCGCTCTGCGCCCTCGTCGTCTGGTGGTGGCGGGCGACCTCGCGCCTCGTGCGTGCGGGGCTTGCCATCTGCATCGGCGGCGCCGCCAGCAATGCGCTCGACCGCGCGATCTATGGCCAGGTCGCCGATTTCTTCCATTTCCACATCGGCGACTGGTCCTTCTATATCTTCAACATCGCCGATGCGGCGATCACCCTGGGGGTCGGCCTGCTGTTGCTCGATCTCCTCGGCATCGGCAGCAAGCGGGCCGCCAACCCGGCGTGAACCAATTGCTGCCAGAATCTGGTCTTAGGCGGCACCATGGGCTATAAGCCCAGCCTTCGGGGAATAAGGGAAGTTTCATGGCGTTCGACTTGACCGGGCGGCGGTTCGCAACTCTGGCCGCGCTCCTGCTCGTCTCGCTGGGTCTGTCGGCCTGCACCACCACCGAGGGCACCAACGCCTTCACGTCGGCCCAGACCTTCGAGACCGAGGTGATGGACAAGACGGCGCAGGGCCTCGGCCTCATTCCGGCGCCGGTCAAGCCCGACCCCACCAATCCGCGCGGGCCCCTGGTGATGCCCAAGGACACCTCCGTCCTGCCGCCGCCCGAGACCGACACCAAGGTCGCCGAGCTGCCGGTCGACAACGCCCAGCCGCAGATCGACACCAATGGCCTCAGCTCGAGCGACATCGACCGGCTGCGCCATGTCCGCGTCGTCGACGTGAACACCCCCGACGGCCGGCCGCTCAGCGCCGCGGAGCTGCAGAAGCTCACCGCCAAGATGAAGGGCTACACGCTCAATTCGAAGCGCTCGATCTTCACCCCGCCCGAGCAGTATTTCTCGGTCGCCGCCGGCCAGAAGGATCTCGTCTGCCTCGCCAAGAACGGCGACCTCGTCTCGGTCAACGATCCGAACTGCCCGCTCGAAATCCGCAACGCCCTGCTCAAGAAAAAGGGCTGAGCCCCACTCGTCAGATGCGCTGACCGCGGCCACGGGGCCCGGTCCCGCAGGAGTCATAGATGCCCCTCTCAGAATCCTCGTTCGCCGGGGACCGGCTCGCCAAGGTCATCGCCCGCGCCGGTCTCTGCTCGCGCCGCGATGCCGAGCTCTGGATCAAGGACGGCCGCGTCGCCGTCAACGGCAAGGTGATCCGCACCCCGGCCTTCAACGTCACCGAAGCCGACAAGGTCAAGGTCGACGGCCAGCCGCTGCAGGCCCGTCAGGGCACGCGCGTGTGGCTCTACCACAAGCCCCAGGGCCTCGTGGTCACCGAGAAGGACCCGGAGGGTCGCCCGACGATCTTCGAGACGCTCGAGCAGCAGGGCCTGCCGCGCGTCGTCTCCATCGGCCGCCTCGACATCAACACCGAAGGCCTGCTGCTGCTCACCAACGACGGCGGCCTGAAGCGCGTCCTCGAGCTGCCGGCCACCGGCTGGCTCCGCCGCTACCGCGTCCGCGCCTTCGGCACCATCACCCAGCCGCAGCTCGATGCGCTCAAGGACGGGCTCGAGGTCGACGGCGTCAAATACGGCCCCATCGAGGCCACCCTCGAGCGCGAGCAGGGCAGCAACGTCTGGCTGGTCCTCGCGCTGCGCGAAGGCAAGAACCGCGAGGTCAAGAACGTGCTCGCCGCGCTCGGCCTCAAGGTCAACCGCCTGATCCGCGTCAGCTTCGGCCCTTTCCAGCTCGGCGAGCTGCCGATCGGCGCCGTCGAGGTGGTGCGCGCCCGCGTGCTGCGCGAGCAGCTCGGCAAGCGCCTCGCCGACGAGGCCGGCGTCGATTTCGACAGCGAGTTGCCCGAGCCCGCCGCCGTCAAGCTCGCCCGCGGCGCCGCCAACCCGGCCCTGCGCGCCAGCAAGCCCGGCGCCGAGCCGGCCAAACAGCGCAAGGGCATGGCCGACCGCACCGAGCGCTTCCGCTTCGCCGATCGTCCCGACCGCGAGCACGAGTTCCGGCCCGAAAAGGCCCCCGTCCGCAAGGACCGTCCCGGCAGCCGCTTCCCGCGCAAGCCGGCCCCCGAACGCCGCGACGAGCCCGCCGATGCCGGCCCGCCGCGCAAGGTCTTCAACCCGGACGGCACCGAGACCCTGTTCGAGCCCAAGACCTACGGCAAGAAGCCACGTCCCCCGCGCGACGCCGAAGGCGACAAGCCACCGTTCAAGAAAACCTTCGGCGACAAACCTCGTGATGACGGCGACAGGCCGAAGCGATCGTTTGGCGACAAGCCGAGGGGCGATTTCAGCGATCGCCCGAAGCGGCCTTACACGGGTCGTCCTGCGGCTGAAGCCGCGGATCGCCCCAAGCGCGATTTCGGCAGTCGGAGATCCTCTCCTGCGCGCAGCGCGGGGGAGGGGGACCACGCGACGCGTGGTGGAGGGGGCGCCCCCAAGCGCGATTTTGGTGATCGCCCCAAGCGCCCATACACCGGTCGTCCGTCGGCCGAAGGCGCCGATCGCCCCAAACGCGATTTTGGTGACCGCCCCAAACGCCCCTACAGCGATCGTCCCGCCACCGGCCGTGCGCCCGCCGATACCGGCGACCGCCCCAAGCGCAGCTACGGCGACAAGCCTCGGTCTCCGCGTCCCGCCGGCGACAAGCCCTTTGCCAAGCGCCCGCGCGGTTCTGGCCCCGGCGGCGATCGTCCGCGCCGTCCGCGTCCGCCCAAGGCGTAACCGGTGCGCATCGTCGCCGGCAAATTCCGTGGCAAGGCGCTGACCTCGCCCGAGGATGCGTCGATCCGCCCGACCGCCGACCGCACCCGCGAGGCCGTCTTCAACATCCTCGCGAGCCGCCCCGGGGTTAACCTCGATGGCCTGCGCGTGCTCGACCTCTTCGCTGGCACCGGCGCCCTCGGCCTCGAAGCCTTGAGCCGCGGCGCGGCGCATGTGATCTTCGTCGACACCGGCGCCGAGGCGCGCGGCCTCATCCGCGACCACAACGAGGCCTTCGGCGCCGGCGGCGTGACGAAGCTGCTGCGCCGCGACGCCACCAGCCTCGGCCCCGCCGGCACCATGGGTCCGGTCGACCTCGTCTTCCTCGACCCGCCCTACGGCAAGGGCCTCGGCGAACAGGCGCTGGCGTCGCTCCGCGACGGCGGCTGGCTCAAGCCCGAAACGCTGCTGGTGCTGGAGGAGGGGAGCGACGTCG
>DASZTU010000233.1:0-2525 GCA_035547975.1 Devosiaceae bacterium
CCCTCGGCGTTGAACCGCTCGCGCAGCACGGCTATGCCTTCGGCCGCGTGGCTGGGCGCAAGATAGCCGAGCCGGTCCGGCGCCGTGCTCATCCGATGCCCGTTGGAGCTCAATTGCGGCAGCGGGCCCGCGGGTCGGGCCGCAGTCATGTCGATGGTCATGGGTCTCCTCCGGCGGGAAGGCTCGATCTCCCCGCTCTGTCCGAAGCTTAACCCAGCCCGCCGGCGAGGCACAGAGGGTGCAAAGACCTCACCCTGAGCCTGTCGAAGGGCGAGGTCCGGTGCCGCTCCCTTCGCCCACCCCAGCACCGTCGCATCTCGCAGTCCCCAGCCTCGTCATGGCCGGGCTTGACCCGGCCATCCAGCACACCGCGCCGCATGCGCCGGCGGGGCGGCCGGCTGGATCCCCGGGTCAAGCCCGGGGATGACGGTGGTTGGGGAGAGGGGGATGGGCAACGCCAGGAGAGCGGTGATGCCAACGGGATAGGACCCGGACCGCAAATCTCCCTCCCCCTGAGGGGGAGGGTGGCGGCAGCCGGGTGGGGGTTAGCCACTGGCGCAGCGCTTGCGTCCACCCCCACCCCTGATCCCTCCTCGCAAAGGGGGAGGGCGCAGATGGTGCGCAGCCGTGTTCCTGGCCCATGGTTCGACAGGCTCACCATGAGGGGCATTGGGGGACTTCACCCGAGCCGACGTTCCTCGAGGAGCAATAGCCTCAGTAGGACCTCACCCTGAGCTTGTCGACGGGCGAGGTCCGGGGCGCGGGGGCGACCCGCCGCGCATGCATGCCTGCCGCGCGCCCGAAAGCGTTGTCCTCATACGTTCTCCCCACCAAATCTCGCTTAGGCGAGAAGGAGACCAACATGACTCCGACCGGACCACGGATCGTCATCATCGGCGGCGGCTTTGGCGGACTTGCGGCGATCGGCGCGCTCAAGGGCGCCGGCGCGCAGATCACGCTGATCGACCGGCGCAACCATCACCTCTTCCAGCCGCTGCTCTACCAGGTCGCGACGGCCGCCCTCGGCACCGCCGAGATTGCCTGGCCGCTGCGTCACCTGATGCACGACCGCCCCGACGTGACGACCCTCCTCGCCGAAGTCACCGGCATCGATACGGCCGCCCGCGAGGTCGTGCTCGCCGATGGCGGGCGCGTCCCCTATGACTGGCTGATCCTCGCGACGGGCGCCCAGCACGCCTATTTCGGCCACGACGAGTGGGAGCCCTTCGCCCCCGGGCTCAAGACGCTCGAGGACGCAACCCTCATTCGCCGGCGCCTGCTCACCGCCTTCGAGAAGGCCGAGCGCGAACCCGACCCCGAAAAGCGGCAGGCCCTCGTGACTTTCGTGCTGGTGGGCGCAGGCCCGACCGGGGTCGAGCTCGCCGGCACCATCATCGAGCTGGCGCGCGAGACCCTGAGGGGCGATTTCCGCGAACTCCACCCCGAAGAGGCGCGGGTAATCCTCGTCGAGGCCGGGCCTCGCGTCCTCGCCAATTTCAAGCCGGAGCTCTCGGCCTATGCCCAGCGCGCGCTCGAAAAACTGGGCGTCGAGGTGCGGCTCGGCCAGGCGGTGACGGGTGTGGATGCCGAAGGGGTAACGCTCGGCAACGAGCGGATCGCGGCCGGCACCGTGTTGTGGGCCGCCGGGGTCGGCGCCTCTCCCGCCGCGCAATGGCTCGGAGCCCCGCACGACCGGGCGGGCCGGGTCAAGGTCGAGGCCGACCTCAGCGTCCCCGGTCACCCGGAAATCTTCGCCGTCGGCGACACGGCAACGATCGTCATGCCGGATGGCAAGCCCGTTCCCGGCGTCGGCGACGCCGCCAAGCAGGGCGGCCGGCACGCCGCCCGGGTCATCCGCGCCCGGCTCGCCGGCGACACGGCGCCCATGCCCTTCCGCTACCGCCATGCCGGGGACCTCGCGACGATCGGCAAGCGCGCCGCGGTGATCGACTTCGGCTGGCTCAGGCTCACCGGCTGGATCGCATGGTGGGCCTGGGGAATCGCCCACATCTACTTCCTGATCGGCATCAAGAACCGGCTGTTCGTCGCCCTGAGCTGGCTGTGGATTTACCTGAGCGGCCAGCGCAGCGCCCGCCTCATCACCCAGGGCGAGGCGGCCGAACGCCGGGCCGGCTGACGGCCGGTCAGCCCCGCCAGCTCTTCCAGCCCTTCTCGACGCGGCGCAAAAAGTCCTTCGGCCGCTCGGTGGTGAGTTCGTCCCCCAGCCGGAACGCTCGCGCCTCGAGCCTGGCGTTGCGCCGCTGGATGGCGCGCAGCAGTTTCAGGCGGGCATCCTTCGGCAGATCGTGCCGCAGCACGGCGGAGGTCAACGCGTCGAGATCGTGGTGCTCGCCGAGCGTGTCGGCCAGCTGGTCGGCTATCCTGCGGTAGCTCCTGAAGATTTTTGGCGCGATATGCCCGATGAGGGCGAGGTGGCTCGCGTGGTATTTCGTCTGCTTGCGCCACTCGTGGAAGTGGAGCGGCGTCGGATGGGCCGAAGCGAGCTCCCCGGCCCGTCGCACCTT
>DASZTU010000234.1:0-5285 GCA_035547975.1 Devosiaceae bacterium
CAATGGCCGCGCCGTTTCGAATCTCGCGACGCTATGACCTTACACTGCCTGCCTGATTCAGGGACGAAACCCACTCCTCCGGCCGGCTTTCTTCTGTGGATGATCCGGCCGGCATTGTTAATAACTGGTTAAGATCAACCGGTTGTTAAGGGGTTTCGGCGCTCACCCGATAGCCGAGCGAAGCCCGTATACCGGCCCCCGCGCAATCCACCGGAACTCGACGGCCTAGAAGAGGCCCGCCGCCCCGGCCCAGCCGCCGGCCAACGCCGCCTGCCAATGCGGGAAACCGTTCGCCGCCGCCAGCCGCGCGGCCGCCTCCCGGTCATAGGGCACGTTACGGTGCGAAACCGACCACTCCCCTGCATGGCGCTCGACGATCGCGTAGTGCGCGTCCGGCGAGCCATAGTGCATCTGGAGACCGACGCTGCCGGGATTGACGACGAGCCGCCCGTCCGCGAGGCGCACCACCCGCGGCACGTGCGTGTGCCCACACAAGAGCACGGGATAGCCGATCCCCTCCGCCTCCCGCGACACGGCCTCTTCATCGGGCAGCGTGTTGTCGCGTCCGTCAAACCAGCCATCGAGCCAGGGCGTCGAATCGCTCGTCGGCGTGCCGTGGCACATGAAGATCTCGCCATTGAGCGCGAGCGTCCGCGGCAGCTCCGCAATCCAGTCGAGATGCTCGGCCGCAAGCTCGTCATGGGTGAACCGGTCGACCGGACCAAGCGGTCCGTTGGAGACGAGGCTTCGCTCGTGGTTGCCGGCGACGGTCGGGAAATCCTCCTCGAGCAGCAACTCGGCCGTGCGGCGCGGCTCGAGCGGGCCCGAAACGAGGTCGCCGAGGTTGAGCGTCAGGTCGGCGCCCTGCCGCGCGATGTCGGCGAGCACCGCCTCGAGGGCGAGGCAATTGCCGTGAATGTCGGCGATGACCGCAATGCGCATCGCCACCCGCCGCCCCGCCTACCCCGGCTTCTTCTCCGCCGTCATCGCCGCCAGCTCCTTGCGCAGCGCCGCGATCTCCTCGCCCTGCGCCATCACCAGTTCGCGGAGCGCGTCGAAGTCTTCGCGCTTGACCAGATCCATGTCGGCGATCAGGCGATGCGCCTGCGACTTGACCATCGTTTCGACCTCGCGCCGCACGCCATCCGCCACACCGGCCGCATCGTTCATCAGCCGGCCCAGATCGTCGAAAATCCTGCTGCCCTGGTTCATGATACGTCCTCGCTCTTGGGGCCGCGCCAGCGGCGGGTTGTGGGCCATATTTAGGCCCCGCCCTTCGGCTTGACCAGAGCGGACGGCGCACGGCATGGTCCCGCGCGTCTCCCGAGGAGCGTCCATGCCCTTTCCCGATATCGATCCGGTGGCCTTCCATCTGGGGCCGCTCGCCGTGCGCTGGTACGCCCTGGGCTACCTCTTCGGCGTGCTGCTGGGGGCGGCTTACGGCGCCTCCCTGTTGCGCCGAAAGTCGCTCTGGGCCGCCAACTCGCCGCCCTTTCCGGCCCCCGCAATCTGGGATTTCGCCTTCTGGGCCATCATCGGGATCGTGATCGGCGGGCGCGCCGGCTACGTGCTCTTCTACAACCTGCCGCTCTACCTCGCCCACCCGCTCGACATTTTTAAGCTCTGGGATGGCGGCATGGCCTTCCACGGCGGCCTCGTCGGCCTGCTGATCGCGGTCGGCCTCTTTACCCGCTCGAAAGGCGGCAACATTCTCTCATCCTTCGACCTCATGGCCGCCTGCGCGCCGATCGGCATCTTTCTCGTCCGCTGTGCCAATTTCATCAACGGCGAGCTTTACGGGCGCGAAACCACCCTCCCCTGGGGCGTGGTCTTCCCCAATGGCGGTCCCAATCCCCGCCACCCCAGCCAGCTCTACGAGGGGGTGCTCGAAGGGCTGGTCGCCTTCCTGCTGATCCGCTTCGTGACCCACGTCGCCTACGGCCTGAGGCGTCCCGGCCTCGCCGCCGGGGTCTTCGGCGTCTGGTATGCCATCTGCCGCATCGCGCTCGAATTCGTCCGCATCCCCGACCCCCAGCTCGGTTACCTGTTTGCCGGCTGGGTCACCATGGGCCAGCTCCTCTCCCTGCCCCTGCTTGTCGCGGGGCTCGGGCTGATCGCCTATGCCTACTGGAGAAAGCCCCGTGCCTGAGCGGCCCCAACTCGCCGAACTGATCGACATGCAGATCCGCCAGCACGGGCCCATGTCGGTCGCGACTTATATGGGGCTCGCCCTCACCCATCCCCGCCACGGCTACTACAAGCAGGCGGCCGCGATCGGCGCCGCGGGCGATTTCATTACCGCCCCCGAAATTTCGCAGATGTTCGGCGAAATCATCGGCTTCTTCCTCGTCAATCTCTGGCAGCAGATGAGCGAGCCCCAAGCGTTCACCCTGCTCGAGCTCGGCCCCGGGCGCGGCACGCTGATGGCCGACATCCTTCGCGTTGCGTCCCGCGCGCCGGGCTTTGCCGAAGCGGTTACGCTCGAGCTCTTCGAAACCGATCCGGAATTGCTGAACCTCCAGCGCCAGCGCCTGGCGGAATACCGTCCGCGCTGGATCGAAAACTTCGACCTTGCCGCCGACACGCCCCTCCTCGTCATTGCCAACGAGTTTTTCGACGCCCTGCCGATTCGGCAGTTCGTGCGCACGAGCGATGGCTTTCACGAACGCATGGTCGGGCTGTCGGACGGGAAACGCGTCTTTGGCCTCTCGCCGACGCCCATTCCGCCCGCCGCCCTGCCCGAGGCGGTGCGCGACGCGCCAGAGGGCGCGGTCTATGAAGTGGGACTCGCCGCCAACGAGGTGATGAAGCGGCTTGCCGCGGCCGTTTCCCGCCGCGGCGGCGCGATCCTCGCCATCGACTATGGCTACGGCCGCACGCAGACCGGCGAAACGTTGCAGGCGGTGCGCCGTCACGCCTACGCAGACCCGCTCGAGGCGCCCGGCGAAACCGACCTTTCGGCCCATGTGGATTTTGCCGTGCTGGGCGAGACCGCGCGCGCCGCCGGGCTCGCGACCGCCCCCCTCACCACGCAGGGCGATTTCCTCAAGCACCTCGGCATCATCGCCCGCGCAGCGACGCTCGCCGCGGCCAATCCGGACCGCGCGCAGGAGGTCAACGCGGCGCTTGACCGACTCACCTCCCCGTCCCAGATGGGGCAATTGTTCAAGGTGTTTTGCGCCCATAGCCCGGGCCTCAACCCACAAGGCTTTTCCGGATGAGCATTCCTTTCGAAGAAAGCGCGCTGCTCTCGCGCCTGCCCGGCGTCCGCCACGGCTTTTTCGGCCGCCGGGGCGGCCGCTCGACCGGCGATTTCGCGTCCCTCAACACTTCGGAATCAGTTGGTGACAAGCCGGCCAATGTCGCCGGGAACCGCGCCGACGTGCTCGACGCACTCGGCCTACCGGCAGCGACCGTCGCCCAGCTGATGCAGGTCCATTCCAACCGCGTCGTAACGCTCGACGACCGTCACGATGCCGCGGCCCGCCCCGAAGCGGACGCCATCGTCACCGCCACGCCCGGCGTGCTGCTCGGCATCCAGACCGCCGACTGCGCGCCAATCCTGCTGTGCGACCCCCAGGCGGCGGTGATCGGGGCGGCCCACGCCGGCTGGAAGGGGGCGCTCTCGGGCATCATCGGCAATACCGTTGCCGCCATGGTCCGGCTCGGCGCGCACCCCGAGCGGATCGTCGCCGCGATCGGCCCGGCCATCTCCCTCGACAACTACGAAGTCGGCCCCGATTTCGTGCAAAACCTGCTCGGCCAGCATCGTGATGCGGCCAATCGCGTGCGCAAGCCGCAGGGCGGACGCGAGCACTTCGATCTGCCGGGCTTTGTCTTCGACCAGCTGATCGCGGCGGGCGTCGGCAAGGTCAACGATCTCGCCCGCTGCACCTACCAGAACCCGAAGCACTATTTTTCGCATCGGCGCGCCACGCACGAAGGCAAGAAGGCCGGCCGGCAGATCTCGATGATCGGGCTGGTGTAGGGCACTCCGGCCTTGGGTACGAGCTTGCCTAAGGGCGGACCTCACCCGTGCAGACACGCTCTCCGAAGGACCTCACCCTGAGCCTGTCGAAGGGCGAGGTCCGGGGCCGCAAGCCCCGCCTTCGTCATGGCCGGGCTTGACCCGGCCATCCAGCACACCGCGCCGCATGCGCGGGCGGGAGTCCGGCTGGATCCCCGGGTCAAGCCCGGGGATGACGCTGGGGAGGGGTAGGCGCAAGGCATGAGCCGCGCATTTCCCTCCCCCTTGTGGGGAAGGTGGCGGCAGCCGGGTGGGGGTCGGGGGCCTCATGGTTCGACAGGCTCACCATGAGGGGCTTGGGGGCGACCTCGCCTGGGCGGGCTCCCACACCCAACCCCAGGCTGCCCCCGCCGCGGTCGCGCTTTCGTCACAGACTCCGATTGCGCCCGGCGGGACCAGAGGCTAAAGAGCCCCCATCGAGAGCGGTTGGCGGCACGGGCCCGTCTTGCGTCGATCGCCCGACACGGTGGAACAGCGGACGGCGCGATGAAACTGGTCACGGGCAACTCCAACCGCGCCCTCGCCGAGGCCGTCGCGAGCTATCTCGAGCTGCCCCTTACGGATGCGACCGTCAAACGCTTCGCCGACAAGGAAATCTTCGTCGAAATCCACGAAAACGTCCGCGGCGAGGATGTCTTCATCCTGCAGTCGACCTCGTTCCCGGCCAACGACAACCTGATGGAGCTGCTGATCCTGTCGGATGCGCTCCGCCGCTCCTCGGCCCGGCGCATCACCGCGGTGGTCCCCTATTTCGGCTACGCCCGGCAGGATCGACGCGCGACCGGCCGCACCCCGATCTCGGCCAAGCTCGTCGCCAACCTGATCACCGAGGCGGGCGTCAACCGCGTCATCACGCTCGATCTCCACGCCGCGCAGATCCAGGGCTTCTTCGATATCCCGACCGACAACCTCTATTCGGCCCCGGTCATGGTTCGCGATATCCAGGAGCACTATGACGGGGCCGAGCTGATGATCGTCTCGCCCGACGTCGGCGGCGTCGCCCGCGCCCGCGCGACCGCGCAGCGGCTCGGCGCCGACCTTGCCATCGTCGACAAGCGCCGCCCCCGGGCCGGTGTTTCCGAGGTGATGAACATCATCGGCGATGTCTCGGGACGCTCCTGCATCCTCATCGACGACATCGTCGATTCCGGCGGCACGCTGGTCAACGCCGCCGAGGCCTTGCTCCAGGCAGGCGCCAAGACCGTCTCGGCCTACATCACCCACGCCGTGCTTTCCGACGGCGCCTCCGACCGCGTCG
>DASZTU010000235.1:0-2680 GCA_035547975.1 Devosiaceae bacterium
CGCGCAAACAGCACGGTGGGTTGGATGGCCGAGTCAAGCCCGGCCATGACGAGGCGGTTGGCCCCGGGCCTCGCCCTTCGACAGGCTCAGGGTGAGGTCCTCTTCTGCGGTCCCGTAGCGATCGTGTTCTGCCCCGCGGGAGCGAGCCTCGGCCAACCGCGGACCCGGGCCATCTCCCGCCACTTCCCACCTCATGGTGAGCCTGTCGAACCATGAGGCCCCAGCCAGCACGCCCCCTATGCCCGGCCGAGGAACGGCGTCTGCGTAATTTCGTAGACCTGCCCCGTGACCGGCGCCGATTGCTCGGAAAGCCAGAAGACGACGTGCTTGGCGACGTCCTCGGGCCCGAGCAGGCGGCCGATCGGGACAACGTGCCCCGGCAGGTCCTGCCACCAGTTGTCCGGCCGGCCCTCGAGCCGCTGGATCTCCTTTTCCGTCTCGGTCAAAATCCAGCCGAGGTTGAGCTGGTTGACGCGGATGAGGTCCTGCGCCAGCTGGTTGGAAAGGTTGCGCGTCATGGTCATCAGCGCCCCCTTCGACATCGAGTAGGAAACGAGGTTCGGCGCCCCGCCGTAGGCGTTGACCGAGCCGATGTTGACGATCGATCCGCCCGAGCCCTGCGCCTTGAACGCCTTGACCGCCCGCTGGCAGACGATCAGCGGCGAACGGGCGTTGATCGCGAACATGCGGTCGAAGAAGGCGGCGTCGGTCTGCTCGAGGGTCTGGCGCGGGAAAATCCCCGCATTGTTGACGACGCCATCGATCCGGCCATAGGCGGTGAGCGCCCCCTCGATGACATCGGTGCCGGCGTAGGGATGCACGAGGTCGACCGCGATGCCGGGCACGCCGCCGAGCGCAATCGACGCCGCCTCGACCGCCTCGGCGGTCGGGCCGTGGATGAAGACCTTCGCCCCGGCTTCGAGCGCCGCCCTGGCGGTGCCGAACCCGACGCCGGATGTCGACCCCGTGATGACGACGACCTTGCCCTTGAGCATCTTGAGAACTTTCCAGTTTGGGTAAATGATCGGCGCGCACACTAGAGCATTTCCGCGCCCGGTGCGAAGCGGCTTCCGGCGCGGAAGAGCGTCAATTCAAGCAGTTACACGCGCCGCGCCGCACGGCTCCCCCTCGCCCGCCAGAAGCAGCCGCCGGTGCGCCCCAGGGGCACCCTCACGGAGGAATTTCGAGAAATGTCAGAGATGTTCAACGGCCTCGCCATCCCCGACCTCAAGGGCAAGGCGGTGCTGGTCACCGGTGCCTCGACCGGCATTGGCGCGGCGGTGGCGCTCGGCTTCGCCCAGGTGGGATCGCGCGTCGCCGTCCACTACAATTCGAGCCGGGCGGAGGCCGAGAAGGTCGCCGAGGGGGTCCGCGCCAAGGGGGCGGAGGCGTTCCTCGTGCAGGGCGACTTTTCAAAGATGGACGATGTGCGCCGGGTGGTCGGCGAGACCATCGCGCATTTCGGTGGGCTCGACGGTCTGATCAACAATGCCGGCGGCATGGTGGCGCGCCAGAACTGGGCCGACGCGACCGAGGCCCATTACGACGCGGTGATGGACCTCAATGCCCGCTCGGTGGTCGTCGCCTCGCAGGCGGCGATAAAGGAGCTGCTCAAGAGCCGCGGCTTCATCGTCAACACCACCTCGATCGCCGCCCGCAACGGCGCCGGCCCGGGCGCCGGCATGTACGGCTCGTCGAAGGCCTTCGTCTCGAACGTGACGCGCGGCATGGCCAAGGAGTTCATCAAGCAGGGCGTGCGGGTCAACGCCGTCGCCCCGGGGATCATCCTCACCCCCTTCCACGAGCGCTATTCGACGGAAGCGCAGCTCGCGGCGATGGTCGCGATGATCCCCGCCGGGCGCGCCGCAACCGCCGACGAATGCGTCGGCGCCTACCTCTTCCTCGCCTCCAATGCTCTCTCCGGCTACATCACCGGACAGGTGATCGAGGTGAACGGCGGCCAGCTGATGCCGTAGGGCTGCCGGGCGGGGTCCTCCTAGTCTAGAGGGCCCGCAGCAGGGCCGGCACCACGTCGAACAGGTCGCCGACGATGCCGTAGTCGGCGACCGAAAAGATCGGCGCCCCGGGATCGCTGTTGATCGCAACGATCAGCCGCGAATCCTTCATGCCGGCGAGGTGCTGGATGGCGCCCGAAATCCCGATGGCGACGTAAAGCTCGGGGGCGACGATGCGGCCAGTCTGCCCGACCTGGAGCTCGCTCGGCGCATAGCCGGCATCGACGGCCGCCCGGCTCGCCCCGATCGCCGCCCCGAGCCGCCGCGCGAGGGGCACGATGAGCGCCTCGAAATTCTCCTTGCTGCCGAGCCCCCGGCCGCCCGAAACGACGATCCGGGCGGCGCCGAGGTCGGGCCGGTCGCCCTGCCCCGCCGATTCCGACACCACCCGCCCGAGCTGCGGATCGGGCGGTATGGGGACGCGCGACATCGGCGCGCTGCCGCCGCTCGCGGCCGGGGGAAAGGCGGAGGGGCGCACCGTCAGGACGAGCTTGCGATCGGCCGACCGCACGGTCTCGATGGCGCTCCCGGCATAGATCGGGCGCCGGAAGGTATTGGGACCGAGCACGTCGAGGACCTCCGAGACCTGCATCACGTCAAGGAGCGCCGCGACGCGCGGCATCACCGCCCGGCAGGCCGAGGTCGATGGCGCAACGATCGCCTCG
>DASZTU010000236.1:0-3653 GCA_035547975.1 Devosiaceae bacterium
GCTGAGATCGCACTCCCGCAGGGCGATGCACGTCGCAAGATACCCCTCGACCGGCTGCCGCTCGAGCATGGTGCGGTAGCCGACATATTCCGGACTGTCGGCAACCCGGAATGCGGGGGTGAACCAGCGCTCGAGAATGACGTCGGCGATGGCGCCGATGCCTCCCTGCTCGATGCGGGCGATGCGCGCGTTCCAGAACGCATCGTCGCCGATCCGGGCCAGCGTGTCGCAGAGGATCAGCGCCTGCACCAGCTCCGGCCGGCGGGCGTAGAGCTGCTGCGCCACGAGCCCGCCGACCGAGACGCCGCAGACGATCGCCTGCCGCGCCCCGACGAGATCGAGCAGCGCCGCGAGGTCGTCGGCGAGAAGTTCCATCGAATAGGGGGTGCGGCCGACCTCCGAGAGGCCGTGGCCGCGCTTGTCGTAGAGCAGGATGGCGTACTCGCCCGCCAGGCGGACGACGAGGTCCCGCCAGATGCGGAAATCGGTGCCGAGCGAGTTGACGAACACCATCAGCGGCCGGCTCGCGGGCGAGCCGATCAGCTGGTAGTGCATCGTCACATCGTTGAGGCGGGCGAATTGCATCAGAACGGGTATCCCTGCTTGGGGTCCTCGATGGTGATCCAGCGCAGGTCGGTGAACTCGTCGATCGCGGCCCGGCCGCCGAAACGGCCGAAGCCCGATCCCTTCACCCCGCCGAAGGGCATCTGCGCCTCGTCGTTGAGGGTCGGCCCGTTGATGTGGCAGATGCCGGCTTCGAGCCGCGAAGCCACCCGGTAGGCCCGCTGCACGTCGCGGCTGAACACCGCCGAGGAGAGGCCGTACTCCGTGTCGTTGGCGACGCTGATGGCTTCCTCGTCGCCGCGCACCCGGATGACCGGCTTGACCGGCCCGAAGGATTCCTCGGCATAGATGCGCATACCGGGCTTCACCCGGTCGATGACAGTCGCCTCGACGACCGTGCCCTGGCGCTTGCCGCCGGTCCTGATCTCGGCCCCCTTCGCCCGGGCGTCGGCGATCAGTGCATCCATCTTCGCCGCCGCCTCGGCGCTGATGAGCGAGCCGAGCACGACGTGCCCGCGCGGGTCCCCGGCCGGCAACTGTGCCGCCCGGGCGGCGACCTTGTCGACGAACGCATCGGCGATCCGCTCGTCGACGATGAGCCGCTCGGTCGACATGCAGATCTGCCCCTGGTGCATGAAGGCGCCGAAGATCGCCGCGTTCACCGCCGCGTCGACATCGGCATCGTCGAGCACGAGGAGCGGCGCCTTGCCGCCGAGTTCGAGCAAGGCGCGCTTGAGGTGGCGCCCGGCAAGTTCGCCGATGCGCCGTCCGACGGCGGTCGAGCCGGTGAAGTTGACGCGCCTGACGGCGGGATGGGCGATCAGCGCCTCGACCACCGCCGGGGCATCCTTCGGGTCGTTGGTGATGACGTTGACCACCCCCTTGGGAATGCCCGCCTCGACGAGGCACTGGCCGATCAGCCGGTGAATGCCGGGCGAATTTTCCGATGCCTTGAGCACGACCGTGTTGCCGCAGGCGAGCGGCATGGCGATGGCGCGCGTGCCGAGGATGACCGGCGCGTTCCACGGCGCGATGCCGAGCACCACGCCCGCCGGCTGGCGTATGCCCATGGCGAGCACGGTGCCGGGGTTGTTGGAGGGGATCACCTCGCCGCCGATCTGCGTGGTCATGGCGCCGGCTTCGCGCAGCATGTTGGCGGCGAGCATCACGTTGAAGCCCGCCCACCCGGCGGTTCCCCCGGTCTCCTCGACCATCAGCCGGCTGAATTCGCCAACCTTGCTCTCCATCACGTCGGCGGCCTTCATCAGGATCGCCCGCCGCTCGCCCGGCCCGGTCTGGCTCCAGCCCCTGAAGGCGGCCGCGGCCGCTTCGACGGCCGCCTGGGCGTCGGCAATGCCCGCGGCTGCCGTGCGGGTGGCAAGCGCGCCCGTGAAGGGATCGTGACGTTCGTAGGTCGCCCCGCTCAGCGCCCGCCGCTCCTCTCCGTCGATCAGCAGTCCGATGTCCATCTCGCTCTCCCTAGAAACCCAGCACCTGTGCGTTGACCGCGGCTTCGAGTCCGCCGTCGGCGGCGATATTGGCGCCGTTGATCCAGCGCGCCCCATCCGAGCAGAGGAACGCGACGACCGGCGCGATGTCTGACGGTGTGCCCGCCCGGCCGACCGCCGCAATGTCGCTATCGACCCGCTGGTCGCCGAAAACCTGACGGAACTGCCCGAGAATGGGCGTCTCGACCGGGCCGGGGCTCACCGCGACGACGCGCACGCCCCGCTCCTTGAAGGCCGGCTGGTGCGCCGCAACCTGCGTCCAGAGCAGCAGCAATTCCTTGCTCAGGGGATAGCCTTCGGCTTCGGCGACATTGTGCTCCTTGAGGAGCGCGGCGACATCCGGAAAGCCGGGCGCGGCGACCATCGACCTGGCCCGCGCGAGGTTGGCGCGCCAGCCATAGCCCGCGATCGAGGCGACGTTGACCACCGCTCCTCCCGGCCGGATGCGCGGCGCGAGGGGCTCGCTGAGGGCGCGCAGGCCGTAGAAGTTGACCGCAACCGTCGGCGCCGCACCGGGGGCGCCCGAAAGTCCCGCGACATTGCAGAGCGCATCGATCCGGCCGGGTAGCGCGGCCGCAATGGCGGCAACGCCATCCGCGGTCGAGAGATCACCCCTGACGAAGCCGGCGAGCGGCGGGCCGCCCGCCTGCCGGTCGACGCCGATCACGTCGGCCCCCAATTGGGCGCAGAGCTCGGCGGTGCGCGCCCCGATCCCGGACGAGGAGCCGGTCACGACGATGGTCTTGCCGAGCAGCATCATTTGCCCATCTCCGGCAGCCTGAGCTCGAGGCGATAGCCCACGGGAAGGAGCTTGAGGCCGGTGCGCCGCTCGATCGCGCCCCAGATGCCACGGGGCAGCGCCAGGGCGAAGATCAGCGCCGTTGCCCCGAGCCCGACGAGGTACCAGACGCCGCTTGCGCCGAACCAGGTCTCGATGGCGAAGAAGAGGACGGCCCCGAGGATCGCGCCCTCGAAGGTGCCGATGCCGCCCACCAGCACCATGAAGATCATGTAGGCGGTCCACTGCACCGAAAAATAGGCTTTTGGCTGGAAGGTCAGAGCCGTCGCGAGCCAGAGCGCCCCCGCCGCGCCAACCCCGAGCCCCGCGAGGACGAAGATCAGCCGCTTGGTCGAGGTGACGCGCACGCCCACCGAGGCCGCTGCCTCCTCGTTGTCGCGGATCGCCTGGATGGCGGCGCCGACCCGGCTGCGCAGCAGCAGGAAGAGCCCGCCGAGCAGCGCGACGAGGGCGGCGAGCGCCAGCCAGTAGATGAGGTTGCGGCGCAGGACGGGATCGAAGGCGTTGAGGGAAATCAGCGAGGTTCCGGTTTCGCCGCGCACCAGGGGATCGAGGTTGACGAGCAGGTGGGCGAGTTCGGCGAGCACCCACATGCCGATCGCGAACTCGCCACCCCGAAGGCGCAGCATCGGGAAGCTGAGCGGCACCGCGATGACCCCGACGGCTGCCGCCCCGAGCACCATGGCGAGGAAGGGGTTGGCGCCGAGATCGGCGAACTTGACGGTGAAGTAGGCCCCGAGGCCGAAGAACAGCTGCTGGCCGACGCTCACGAGGCCGGCATA
>DASZTU010000237.1:0-11699 GCA_035547975.1 Devosiaceae bacterium
AAGCCCGGGGGATGACGGTGGTTGGGGCGTGAATTCGGGCCCCACGGCGCGCCGCATCCCGGAGTCATTCCCGCGCCAGCGGAAATCCATCTTGGCCAGAAAAACCGACGCAGATCGAAATCCGCCCGCAGCCGGAGCATCTGGCCACCCCCACCCCTGACCCCTCCCCGCAAGGGGGAGGGAGACGGCCGGCGCTGGGATTTGGGGCCTCATGGTTCGAGGCTCGCTGCGCTCGCACCTCACCATGAGGGGGGTGGGGAGGACTGCGTCTGATGTTCCTGGCCCATGGTTCGACAAGCTCGCCATGAGGGCCTGGGAAGGAGCACGCCGCAGGAGAATCTGACACTGGGGGCTGGGGAGGACTCCGCTCACCCCCCGGGGAGGACCTCACCCTGAGCCTGTCGAAGGGCGAGGTCCGGCGCCCAAACCCCAACCTCGTCATGGCCGGACTTGACCCGGCCATCCAGCACACCGCACCGAATGCGCCGGCCGCGAGGCTGGATGGATCCCCGGGTCAAGCCCGGGGATGACGGTGGTTGGGGCACGGACTTGGGCCCCACGGCGCGCCGCATCCCGGAGTCATTCCCGCGCAAGCGGGAATCCATCTCGGCCAGGAAAACCGACGCCACATCGCATCCGTCCGGGGCCGGAGCATCTGGCCACCCCCACCCCTGACCCCTCCCCGCAAGGGGGAGGGAGAGGGCGGGCGATGGGGCCTCGGCCTCATGGTTCGAGGCTCGCTGCGCTCGCACCTCACCATGAGGTCAATCCTCAGCCGGCCGCCCCTGCCGCAGCCGCTTGATACCGCCGCGCCGCGCCTTGGCGGCGAGCCGGCGGGTCTGGCTGGCGCGCGTCGGGCGGGTGGGGCGGCGTGGTTTCGGCGGCACCGCCGCCTCGCGCAACAGCTCGAGCAGGCGGGCGACCGCATCTTCGCGGTTGAGCGCCTGGGTGCGAAAGCGGTCGGCGGTGATGACGATGACCCCCTCGGCGGTGAGGCGGGAGCCCGCGAGCCGCGCGGCACGCGCCGCGACGGCCGGGGGCAGCGAGGGCGAGTGCCTGAGGTCGAAGCGCAATTGCGCGGCGGTTGCGACCTTGTTGACATTCTGCCCGCCCGGCCCCGAGGCGCGGATGAAGCTGATCTCGATCTCGTCGGCATCGAGCGTGAGGCTGGCGGTGACGGGAAGCGCGGGCATCCCCCACCATAGCCGGTTTCGGCCGGCTTGCCTCGGGCAGGACAGGTGCCGTCGCAGGGCCCGGCCCAGGAAGGCCGCCCGCGGCTCAAATCGGCGGCCAAACCCCTTGTGGCGCCGCGCCCGCTGCTCTACTCGCCATTCGCCAGAACGAGTTTGGGGGAATGAAATGAACGCCGCCGCGCCGCTCACCGAATACCGGCTGACCCGGTTCCAGTTCCCGCGCGACCGGGTCATCGGCGACAGCCAGGTGCGCAGCGACACCATGCACTGCGCCGCGCTCGAACTCGTGACCGATGGCGGCGCCGTCGGCCTCGGCTTCATGCTGAGTCTCTTTCACCCGCTGCCGGCCCTCGCCGAGATCGAACGGGTGTTTGCCGAGGAGGTGTGGCCGGGCCTCGAGGGCCGCGCCCCGGCGGGCCTCGTCCACAAGATCAGCCGGCCGCGGGGCGGCAACCGGCGCGGCCCCTCGCTGCCCTTCGGCGACGCCCTGCAGATGGCCCTCTGGGACCTCGCGGCCAAGCAGGCGGGCCTGCCGCTCTATCGGCTCCTCGGCGGCACCCGGAACCGCGTCCCGGCCTATGCCAGCGGCCTCGATTTCCACCTCTCGGACGATGAATTCGTCGCCTTCTTCGGTCGGGCGCGCGAGCTCGGCTACACCGCCTTCAAGATCAAGGTCGGCCACCCCGAGTTCGAGCGCGACCTGAACCGTTTGGCGCTCCTTCGGCGGGCCGTCGGCGACAAGGCGCTGGTGATGATCGACGCGAACGAGGCCTGGGGCGCCAAGGAGGCGCTGGTCAAGCTGGAGAAGATCCGGGACGCGGGCTTTGCCCTCGAATGGGTCGAGGACCCGATCCTGCGCGACGATTTTGCCGGCCTGACACTGCTGCGCGATAGGGTCTCGTGGACGAAGATCAACTCCGGCGAATACCTCGATGCGCGCGGCAAGCGGCTGCTGATGGAGGCCGACGCGGTCGACCTGCTCAACATCCACGGCCAGATCAGCGACATGCTGCACATCGGCTGGCTCGCCGCCGATCGCGGCATTCCCATCGTGCTGGGCAACACCTTCCTCGAGGTCGGCGTGCACCTCGCCTGCGCGCTGCCGGAGGTCGCCTGGATGGAATATTCCTTCCTCAACTACAACCACCTCGTCGACGAGCCGGTGGTCATCCGGGACGGCTATGCCTACGCCCCCGACCGCCCCGGGCACGGCTTCGTGCTGAGCGACAGCGCCCGCCGCGACTGGGCCAGGCCCGACGTCGGCTGACGCCGCCGAACGGCGGCGACCCGATCGGCGCCTTCACGCGCCCGGCTCATTGTCCCCCCGCCGTCCGGTGCCATTGCGTCAGGCTCGCTCACGATCGCGATTGACGCTGAGCGAATCTTTTGAAACGGTGATCGGGTTGCGAGCATCTTTGCCAAGGGACGGAGACGCGCGTGAGCCAGGGCGGGACGCAGGTCGAGCGCCTCGACGCCATCCGTAGCCATCTTTACGCCAATGGCTTTTCGAGCATCCAGGCGCTGGCCGATTCCGTCGGCGCCTCGCTCGCGACCATCCGCCGCGACCTTGCCATCCTCGAGCGGGAAGGGGCGATCGACCGCGTGCACGGCGGTGCGCGGATCGCGGAAGGCTCCTCCGTCGAGGTCGCGTTCCAGGAGCGCGCCAAGCGGCACCTTTCGGCCAAGCGCGCCATCGCGGCCGCCGCCTATGAGCGGCTCGCGCCGCACGCGACGGTGTTCCTCGATGCCGGCACCACGGTACTGCAACTCGCCCGGCTGATCCGCCTCAATCCGCTGCCCCTGCGCATCTTCACCAACGGGCTGGCGGTTGCGCAGGAATTCCTCAACGTCCCCAATCTTGACGTGGCGCTGATCGGCGGCCAGTTGCGCAGCGAGAACGCCTCGCTCGTCGGCCCGCAGGCCGAGGCGATGCTGGATTCCCTCTGGTTCGACCAGCTCTTCCTCGGGGTTTCGGCGATCGGCCCGGATGGGGCGATCCACAGCGTCGACAGTGCCGAGGCGAGCCTCAACCGGCGCATGCTGGCGCGTGCGGCGCAAAAATACCTCCTCGCCGATTCCTCCAAGTTCGGCGCCATGGCGACCTATCGCGTCGCCCCGCTCGAGGCGGTCAGGATCATCACCGATGCGGGGCTGCCGTCGGAATGGCGGGGGCGGCTCGCCGACATGGGGATCGAAGCGGCGGTCGCCGGCGGGGGAACCGCGGCATGAACGCCGGCCTGGTTCTCGGAATCGACGGCGGGGGCAGCAAGACCCTCGTCGCGCTCGCCGATGGCTCGGGCCACCTGGTGCGCCTGAGGCGGGGCAGGGGCAGCAATCCGCTCGACAGCCCCGGCTGGCGCGACGAACTCGTGGAGCTCCTCAGGCCTTTTACCCGTACCGCGGGACTCGCCGGCGTCGCGGCCGGGCTCGCCGCCTATGGCGAGGTCGAAGCCATCTCGGCGGCCCAGCGCGGCGCCATCGCCGAAGTTTTCGGCGCGATCCCCCAGCGCGTGCTCAACGACGTCGATGCCGCCCATGTCGGCGCCTTTGCCGGCGGGGCGGGGATCCTCATCCTCTCCGGCACCGGCTCGATGGCGTGGGCGCGCGACAGGGGCGGCCGCTCCTACCGCGTCGGCGGCTGGGGCGACGCCATCGGCGACGAGGGCTCGAGCCACTGGATCGGCCGGAAGATTCTGGGTCTCGTCAGCCAGAGTCTCGATGGCCGAGCCACCCCCACCGCGCTCTCTGAGGCGCTGTTCGATTCACTGGGCCTCGACCCCGCCGACCCGATGAACAGCCTCGGGGGCTGGGTATCGCGCCTCACCGACCCGCGCGCCGAAGTGGCGGCGCTCGCGCCGCTCGCGAGCCGCCTCGCCGAAAGCGGCGACGCCGGGGCACAGGGTATCATCGAGGCGGCGGCCGAAGAGCTGGCGCGGCATGTGACCGCCATCGCCCGGCTCGCGGGCCGGGACCTCGACTGGAGCCATGCCGGCGGCACCTTTGCCAGTGCGCCCCTGCGCGAGGCGGTCGCCCGCCACCTCGGCCGGCCACCGAAGCCGCCGCGCCTGCCGCCCATCGGCGGGGCGCTGCTGGCGGCGGCGCAGCATGTCGGCTGGGCGGCCGATGCCCAATGGATCGACCGGCTCGCGGCATCGCTCGCCGCGCCGGCCCCTTCCGTCAACGAACTGCAACCAACGAATTGAGGAGAACAGGGACATGCGTGCATTGATCTTATCGACCGTCGCCCTGGCGACGCTCGCGGTGGCCGCGCCGGCCTTGGCCGACGACGCCAAGCCGCTCGCCGGCAAGTCCATCACGGTGCTGCTGCCTTCGCCCCAGGCGCCCAACATCGCCGCCGATTTCGAGAAGGACACCGGCATCCATGTCGACCTGCAGACCCTCTCCTGGGACGACATCAGGCCCAAGCTGGTGACCGCGCTGATCGCCGGTACCGCCCCCGCCGACGTCACCGAGTTCGACTGGTCCTGGACCGGCCAGTTCGCCGCCGCCGACTGGTACCTGCCGCTCAACGACGTGATCGACAAGGACACCGTCGCCGACATCGGCGTCGCCAAGATCTTCACCGTCAACGGCAACCTGCTGGGCGTGCCTTACACCAATGATTTCCGCGTCATGCTGGTGAACAAGAAGCATTTCGCCGACGCGGGCATCACCAAGATGCCGACGACCCTCGACGAACTCGTCGCCGACGCCAAGCAGATCAAGGCCAAGGGCATCACCCAGTATCCGATCGGCCTGCCGCTCTCGCCGACCGAGGGCGCCTCGACCAGCTGGTATCTCCTCACCAAGGCCGAGGGCGGCGACCTCTTCGACAAGGACTGGAAGCCGTTGTTCCTGACCCCCGATTCGGCGGGCTACAAGGCAATGGCGCTCGAGCTGCAACTGCTCAAGGACGGGCTCGTCGATCCGGCCTCGACCGGCCTCAAGGACAGCCAGATCAACGACAACTACTTCGCCAAGGGCCTCGTCTCGATCATGATCTCGGGCGAGCCGGGCCGGCTCGGCCAGTTCAACGACCCCAAGCAGTCGCAGGTCGCGGGCCAGGTTGCGGCGATCCTCGTCCCCACCGCCAGCGGCCAGACGCGCAGCTACGGCCTGCCTGAGGCGCTCGGCGTGCCGCGCGTGTCGCAGAACCAGGACGCGGCGATCGCCTTCGTCAAGTGGTTCACGAGCAAGCATTTCCAGATCGAGAACTACGCCAACGGTGTCCTGCCGACCCGCACCTCGGCGCTCGATGAGCTCAACAAGGCCGGCAAGCTCGCTTCCGGCGACGTGCTCGTCGCGCAGTCGAAGACCGTCGAGCCGCTCTTCGAGCAGGGGACGCCCACCTGGTACCCGCAATTCTCGAGCGCGGTGAACACGGCGATCAATGCCGTCGCCAAGGGCCAGATCACCGTCGATCAGGCGATGAAGAACATCGCCGACGCGACGCAGAAGGCGATGACTCAGTGACGGCTGTCGCCTTCCAGGGTACGGACGCCCGCAGGCGCGCCGCCGGTAACGGCGACGCGCTGCTCGGGGTTCTCATGGTGGCGCCGATCGTCGTCACCATGGTCGCCCTCGTCTTCTTTCCGCTGGCCCAGACGGTCTGGGACAGCCTTCACCGCATCAACCCGATGGAGCCCGGCACGCCCTTCATCGGCGCGGCCAACTACACCAACATGCTCTCGGACGCCCAGCTCGGGCAGTCCTGGGTCAATACCTTCATCTATGTCGCGATCGCCGTCAGCGTCGAGACGATCGTGGGGGTGCTCGGGGCGGCGCTGATCAACCAGGTTAGGCGCGGCCGGCAGTGGCTGCTCGCGGCGGTGGTCCTGCCCTGGGCGCTCCCCGGCGTCGTCAACGCCGTAATCTGGATGTGGATCTACCAGCCGGGCGCGGGGCTCCTCAACGGCATACTCACCGTCTTCGGCCTGCCGTTCGAGAACCACGTCTGGTTCAACGACAGGACGAGCGCCCTCATCGCGGTATCGGTCGTGCACATCTGGCGCATGCTGCCGCTCACCATCGTCGTCGTGCTCGCGGCCATGCAGAGCATCCCCGGCCACCTCTACGAGGCGGCGCGCATCGACGGAGCGAGCCGCCCGCAGATGTTCTTCGCCATCACCCTGCCCCTGGTGCGCGGCGCCATTGCCGTCGCCATGACCAACGCGACGGTTGCCGCCTTCAACCTCTTCGACGAGGCGTGGGTGCTCGCCGGCGCGAGCCTCGATACGCGGCCGGTCCTGACCCAGATCTATCTCGAGACGTTCCAGAACCTCCACTTTTCCTATGGGATGGCGCTGTCTCTGGTCGTGACGATCGTGTCGCTGCTCGTCTCGCTGGTCTTCGTCTGGCGCGTCTATCACACCACGCGGTTCGAGTGATGAAGCCGTCGCTCGCCTACCGGCTGACGATCTGGATCGGCGTTGTCCTGCTGCTCGTCTGGTCGCTTGGGCCGGTCTATTGGACTGTTGCGAGCGCCGTTACGCCGTCGGCCGATTTCTCCATCCGGCCGATCCATTTCTTCCCGCAGAACTTCACCCTCGACCATTTCGAGCGCCTGCTCGGGATCAACGTCGACCGCATCGGCGGGGTGGAGGTCTGGAAGCAGTTCCGCGGCGCCCTCTTCAACAGCATCGTCACGGCGCTCGCGGCGACGATCCTCTGCGTCGCGATGTCGGCGCTCGGCGGCTACGCCTTCACGCGCCTCGATTTTCCCGGCCGGCGCGTGCTCTTCATCGCCGTCGTCGCAACTCTCGCCATTCCGGGCTACGCCGTGCTCATCCCGCTTTACCGCCTGATGATCGGCGCGCACATGGTCGACACCTATCTCGGCGTCACCCTCATCTACATCTCCGCCTTCCTGCCGCTTTCGCTCTGGCTGATGCGTTCGGTCTTCGAGTCGCTCCCCGTTTCGCTCGAGGAAGCAGCCCAGATCGATGGGGCGGGGCGCCTCTACATCTTCTTCCGCATCGTGCTGCCCCTCGTCGGGCCGGGGCTCACGGCGGCCGCCATCCTCACCTTCCTCGGGGCCTGGGGACAGTATCTCGTTCCCCTCATCTTTTCGCCCACCGTCACCAAGCCGCTGACGGTGCTCATCCCCGAATTCGCCACCAAGAACTTCATCGACTACGGGCTCATCACCGCCGCCGGATCGATCGCCATCGTGATCCCGGCTCTGGTCGTGATCTTCCTCAACCGCTATCTGGTCACCGGCCTTCTGGCGGGGTCAGTGAAGTGACGCGCCCGCCAAGCAGGGAGAATACCATGGGCCCCACCGAACAGAGCATATTCGAGCAGTTTCCCTACTGGCGGCGGGCCATCGGGTCGCTGCCGCCGCTCCGGGCGGCCGATCTCACCGTGTTCGTGGGGTGCGGCACCTCCTATAACCTCGCCCTGTCGCTCGCCGCCGCGGCCAACGAGGCGGGCCGCGCGGCCATCGCCGTGCCGGGCGGGGAATGGTCGTCCCGGCCCACGAGTTACTGGCCCCACTGGCAGCGGACGCATGTCGTCGCGCTGTCGCGGAGCGGGGAGACCACCGAGACGGTCGCGGCGGCCAAGGCGAGCCGCGCCGCCGGCGCCTTCGTGACCGGCATCACCATGGAGGCGGAAAGCGCGCTCATCGGCAATTGCGACCGGCCGGTGCTTGCCGAAACCCACCCCGGCGAGGGGATCGTCATGACCTCGTCGGCGAGCCTCATGCTGCTGCTCGGCCTCCAGCTTCTCGGCCACAGCGTGCCGCTCACGGTGCTCGACACCGCCCAGCGCCTGCTCGCGGCGCTGGATGGGCGCCTCCCCGGCCTCATCGCCGACCGCTCGCACTTCGTCTATCTCGGGGGCGGCATGCTCTACGGCGTCGGGCTCGAGGGCGCCCTGAAGCTCATGGAAATGAGCCAGGTCTTCACCCAGGGCTTTCACCCGCTCGAATACCGGCACGGGCCGGTCAGTCTCGTCGACGAGCGCACCGCCGCGGTCATCCTCTACAGCGCCGACCAGGGCGAGGCCGAGGCGCGGCTCGCGCGCGAGCTCGAGGACAAGGGTGCCCTCGTCATCGGCCTCGGCGGTCCGGGTTCGGCGAGCTTTCCGCTCGATTGCGCGCCCGCCTTCCGCGGCCTTGCCATGCTGCCGTCGCTGCAGCTCCTCGGCGAGCGGGCCGCCCAGGCGCGCAACATCAATACCGTCGCGCCGCGCCATCTGACCAAGGTGGTGACGCTCGCATGAACCTTCCGCATGGCCGCGCCACGGCGCTCCGGCGGCTCCTCGGCCCCGGCTCCGGCACGGGCGAATTGCCGGCGGGCATCACCTCGATCTGCTCGGCCCACCCGCTCGTCATCGAGGCGGCGCTCGGGCGAACCCGCAAGGAGGGGGCCTATGCCCTCATCGAGGCGACCTGCAACCAGGTCAATCAGGAGGGCGGCTACACCGGCATGCGGCCGGCCGACTTCCGGCGCTTCGTCGAGGGGATCGCGGACAGCATCGGCTTTCCCGCCGATCGGCTGATCCTTGGGGGCGACCACCTCGGCCCCAACCCCTGGAAGGCGCTCCCCGCCGAGGCGGCGATGCAGCGCGCCGAAGCGATGGTCGCGGCCTATGTCGCGGCGGGCTTCCGCAAAATCCATCTCGACTGCTCGATGGGATGCGCCGGCGAGCCTCAGGCCCTGCCCGACGAGGTCACCGCCGCCCGGGCGGCGCGCCTCGCCGCCGTCGCCGAAGAGGTGGCCGGCGGCACGCCGCCGGTTTACATCATCGGCACGGAAGTGCCCCCGCCGGGCGGGGCGACGCACGCCATCGCCGAACTCGCCGTCACGACCCCCGAAGCCGCGCAGCGGACGCTGGAAGTTCACCGCCTGGCCTTTGCGCAGGCGGGCGTCGAGGCGGCGCTCGAGCGGGTCATCGGCATCGTCGTGCAACCGGGGGTCGAGTTCGGCAACGCCAACGTCGTGACCTACCGGCCGGAGCGGGCGAGGGCGCTCAGCGCCGCGCTGGCGGAAATGCCGGGGCTGGTCTTTGAGGCGCACTCGACCGACTACCAGCCGGCCGTCGCCCTCGCCGCGCTGGTCGAGGATGGCTTTGCCATCCTCAAGGTCGGTCCGGGGCTCACCTTCGCCCTGCGCGAGGCGCTCTACGGGCTCGATGCCATCGCCGCCGAACTCGACGGGCGGCCGCGAACGCTCGAGCCGGCGATGGAAGCGCTGATGCTCGATAAGCCGCAGCACTGGGCGTCGCACTATCCCGGCACGCCGGCCGAGCAGCGCCTGCAGCGCCATTTCAGCTACAGCGACCGCATCCGCTACTATTGGCCCGAACCGCAGGCCGCGACAGCGGTCGAGGCGCTGATGGCGCAACTCGCGGACCGCGAGATACCCGAAACGCTCGTCAGCCAGTATCTCGGCCGGCTCTATCCGGCCGTGGCCGCGGGGCGGGTTGCCGCCCGCGCCCGGCCGCTCTGCCTCGCCGCGATCGACGCGGCGCTCGATCCCTATCTCGAGGCAACGGCCCCCCGCTGACGGCCCTACGGCTCGACGCCGGCCGGCCGCAGCGGGGCGCAGCTGTCGCCCACGACCAGCGCCGGCTGGAACACGACATTGCGCGGTTCGATGTCGCCGCCACGGCTGATGCGGTCGGCGAGGAGGCGCACCGCCTCCCGCACCATGTCGACGATGGGATGCTCCGTCCGGGTGAGGCGCGGATGGAGGCCGCCAATCCCGGGAATGGTATCGGTCGAGGCGATCGAAATGTCCTCGGGGCAGCTGAGGTTCATGTCGGCGATGGCCCGCATCACGCCGAGCGCCATGACGCCGTTCGCGACATAGAGCGCCGTCGGCCGGCCGGGCTGTTCGAGGAGGCTGCGCGCAACGGAATAGGCGGCGTCCTCCCGGAACTCGCCGGAGCGCACGTGCTGCGGTTCGGGCCTGAGTCCGCGCGCCCGCATGGCCTCGAGCATGCCCTCGAGGCGGCCCTGGGCGGTGGTCAGGTGAAGGGGCCCGGTGATCGAGCCGATGCGCTTGTGGCCGAGGTCCAGCAGATAATTCGTGGCGTGCCGCCCGGCCGCGAAATTGTCGATCGTCACCGTATCGGCGCCCTCGTCCTCGACGGTACGGCCAAACAGCACCATCGGCATCGGCCGGCCGTCGAAATCCCGCTTGATGTGGGGATTGGCGTTGCCGACCGGCACGAGGATCACGCCCTCGCAGGAGAGCATGCGCACGCGGTTGAGGATGCGCTTTTCGGCGTCGGGCTTCTCGTCGCTGTTGAAGACGACGAGCGAATAGCCCCAGTCGGCGACGGCCGACTCGGCCGCCCAGACGACGCGCGAGAAGAACGGATTGGCGAGATCGGCAACGACGATCGCGACGAGCTGGCTCCGGCCATGCCGGAGGTTCCGCGCCGCGAGCGAGGGCGCGTATTGCAGCTCGCGCACCGCCGACAGCACCCGGCTGCGCAGTTCCGGGCTCACATAGGCCGAGTCGTTGACGACCGCCGATACCGTCGCCGTCGACACGCCGGCCAGTCGCGCCACGTCCTTGATTGTCGCCATCTCATCTCGGCTAATCGTTTAGCTAAGTCTGGCTCATCCTATCGGGCTTGTCCAGCGCGGTTTGCGTGCGATTTTCGCTTGCAGACCGCGTCGCGTTGCGCAAGTCTAGCAAAACGGTTCGTTAACGTTCGCCCGCAAGAGGCGAGTACAGCTGAAAGGGAGTAGCTCCAATGAACAGGTTTGCCATCGGGACCGCCCTGGCGGTCCTCGTGCTCGCCGCGGGTCCGGTGCTGGCGGAGGATCAGCCGCTGGTCGGGATCGTCTCGATCTCCGCGACCGAAGCCAACAACGCCCGCTACATCACCGGCGCCGAGGCCGCGGCCAAGGAGATCGGCTGGCAGGTCTCGGTCATCGACGCCAATGGCAATGCCGACCAGGCCAATGCCGGCATCCAGAATTTCGTCCAGCGCGGCGCCAAGGCCGTGGTCGACATGGTCTTCCCGTTCTCCTCGATCGGGGCGGGGCTCGATGCCGCCAAGGGTGCCGGCATTCCGGTCGTGACCTGGGGCGGCGGGCTCGGTTCGACCGTCGCCGCGACCAACGGCTCGGGCGGCCCGATGGTCGTGCCGGTCGACGACCTCATGCTCAAGGACATGGGCGGCAAGGGCTCGATCCTGGCGCTCACCTACCACACCGGCGAAGTCTGCCGGAATCGCGAGGTCGAGTTCGACAAGGCCGTCGCCGCCTATCCGGACATCAAGGTGACCAAGAACGAGGTGCGCATTCCCGGCTATTTCGAGGATGGCGCCCAGTACGCCAATGCCTGGCTGGCGTCGCATCCGGCGGGCAATGAAAACCTCGCCATCTGGGGCTGCTGGGATGACCCGGCGATCGGCGCCATCGGCTCGCTGCGGGCGCAGAACCGCGACGACGTCAAGGTCTATGGCGTCAACGGCAACGCGCAGGCGCTCGAGAACATCAAGAACGGCTTCATGACCGCGACCGCCTGGCAGGACAGCTACACC